>CAYSMR010000001.1:0-38494 GCA_964432195.1 uncultured Zetaproteobacteria bacterium
AATAATGCGCTGGCCGGCATGAACGGCAATCTATTCCTGATCAAATCGCACCCGGACGATCCGATGACGCCGGTACGCGTCGAACGCATCGAGACACTGATCGATCACGCCGCATCGATGATCGAGCAGATGCTGGCCTTCGCGCTGCAGAGCAACCTGGCTCCAGCGCCGCTGTCGCTGCCGGAGTTCATCGAGCAGTTCCGCTCGCATGTGCTGCAGAGCCTGTCGCAGCAGGATATGCTGATCCTCGATACCGGCCCGGAGGAACTGGCCGTGCGCACGGTGTATGCCGACAGCAAAAAGCTGCAAGAGGCGCTGATGCAGCTGCTCGATAATGCGATCGCGGCGACCGCGCAGAGCAGTCCCCCGCGCATTACGATCGCGCTCACGCCGTTTCATGCCGATGATGATTTCAGACGCCGCTTCCGCAATCTGGCCAGCCGCGATCTGATCCGGCTGAGCTTCTCGGACAACGGCTGCGGCATGGATGAGAACGTGCGCAGGCGCATATTCGAACCATTTTTCACAACCAGCGAAATCGGCAGCGGCACCGGCCTCGGCCTGCCGATGGTCTACGGCTATATCCGCCAGCTCGGCGGCTGTATCGAGGTCGAAAGCGCGCCCGGTTCAGGCACGAGCTTCCATCTCTATCTGCCGGTCACGCAGCAGGAGGCGGCAGAGACGCGCAACACCATCACCCACGGGCACAAGGAGACGATCCTGATCGTTGATGACGAGCATATCTTCCGCGACTCCTGCTGCGAGGTGCTCTCGGAACTCGGCTATCTGCCGATTGCCGCCGCCAACGGCGAGGAGGGGCTGCACCTGTTCCAGCAGCATCGCAACGTGATCCGGCTGATCATCTGCGACCTGATGATGCCGGGCATCAGCGGCATTGAACTGTTCCGGCGCATTCGCTCGATCAGCAGCGATACGCCGTTCCTGTTTATCACCGCCTATGACCAGACCCATCCGCACGCGCCGGAACTGCACAGCGACGGCTGCGAGGTGTTGGAAAAACCGTTTCATATTCCGGCCCTGAGTCAGGCCATCGAATCGGCGATGCATGCGCAGCGGAACAGCAACTGAAATACTGAAAACGGCCGGACTATGCCCCGGGCGCAATCGCGCGCAACAGGCCTTCAGCCTTGTGACCGGCTTCGATCAACTCATGCTCCGGATCGGAGTCGGCCACAATACCGGCGCCGGCCGCCCAGCAGAGCCGGCCGCGATGGTGCCAGAACGTGCGGATCAGGATATTCATATCGGCTGAACCGTCCCAGGCCGAATAACCGAGACCGCCGGTATAGGGACCGCGCGCGCTGCCCTCCAGCTCATGGATCACCTCCATGCAGCGTACCTTCGGACAGCCGGTGATCGTACCGCCGGGGAACATCGCCCGGAACAGATCAACAATATCCCGCCCGTCCTGCAAGACACCGCGCACATTGGAGACGATATGCTGCACCGTGGCATACTGCTCAATGACCATCCGTTCATCGACCTCGATCGTGCCGGGCCGGCAGACCCGCCCCAGATCATTGCGCTCCAGATCGACCAGCATGATATGCTCGGCCCGCTCCTTTTCCGAGAGCAGCAGCTCGGTGCGCAATGAATTATCCCGAGCTCCCTGATCGCGGCGTCGGGTGCCGGCGATCGGCCGGGTATCGGCCGCGCCGTCGGCATGCATCCGAAACAGTCGTTCCGGCGATGCCGACGCCAGCCATAACGGCTCCGTATCGTCATCGGATGCAATACGCACGCAGGCCGAGAACGGGGCCGGATTGACCTGCCGCAGCCGGCCGTAGAGCGCCGCCATGTCGGCTGCGTCAAACGGCATCTGCCAGAAGCGGGCGATATTGGCCTGAAACAGATCGCCGGCAGCGATATAGGCCCGGACCCGCTCGACGGCCGCCCTGTAGTGCGCAGCCGCAGTCACCTGCCGGGCCGAGAGATCGCAGCCGAGCGGCGCACTGCAAGATGCGGCAGGCTGCTGCGCCAGCAGCTGCAGTGCCTGATCCAGCGCTGCGGTATCACGCGCGACCAGATGAATCCGTTCATCGTCAAAGCAGAGCGAGAAGGCCGGGAGAAAGGTCCACAGCAGCGGGCCGGGCACGGCCGTTTTCGGCGCCGGCAGCGCTTCGATCAGGCCGCCGGCTTCATAGGCCGCATAGCAGAGGCAGCGAATCGCCGGCGAATCGTACCGGTCGCCGCCGGTGTACTGCCGCCAGCGTTCGAAGAAGGCATCGGCGGCAGCCGAATCGGCGCCCTGGCAGAGCGCATCGGCATCGCCGTCGCGCGAGGCGAGAAACTGCCGCCCGGACCCGGACGGATCCTCGAGCAGGGCTGCATAAGATTCCGGAGTGGCAGCAAAAAGGCCGTAAGCGGAAAGCTTACGGCCCTGATTCGATATGACGCGGAATATCACGTCAGCCTGTTCTGCACCGGTTCCGGATGCGCGCGTCGGATCAGTCGAACTTGCGTACGATGACTGATGCATTGGTGCCGCCGAAGCCGAACGAATTGGAGATCGCGACCCGGATATCCGCATCACGCGCCTCGTTCGGCACGTAATCCAGATCGCAGGCCGGATCCTGATTGTCCAGATTGATCGTCGGCGGAACTACGCCGTTGCGCACCGCCAGCACCGAAAACGCTGCCTCGATACCGCCGGCCGCGCCGAGCAGATGGCCGGTCATCGACTTACTCGAAGAGACCATCAACTTGCCGGCATGATCGCCAAAGACCGACTTGATGCCTTCGGTCTCGGCCACGTCGCCGGCCGGCGTCGAGGTGCCGTGCGCATTGATGTAGTCCACATCCTCTATAGCGATACCGGCGCGACGCATCGCGGCTTTCATACAGCGACCGCCCCCTTCGCCGCCCGGCGACGGAGAGGTCATATGATAGGCATCGCCGCTCATGCCATAGCCGATCACCTCGGCCAGGATATCCGCGCCGCGCGCCGTTGCCGAATCAAGCGATTCGAGCATCAGTACGCCGGCCCCCTCGCCCATGACAAAGCCGTCGCGATCGACATCCCAGGGGCGCGATGCGCGTTCCGGTTCGTCATTGCGCGTCGAGAGAGCGCGCGCAGCCGAAAAACCGCCAATGCCGAGCTCGCAGATGCACGACTCGGTACCGCCGGCGATCATCGCATCGGCGCGACCGTCCGCGATCATCTCGAAGGCATCACCGATCGCATGCGTACCGGTCGCACAAGCCGTCACGGTGGCGACATTCGGACCCTTGGCCCCGGTCAGCATCGATACCCAGCCGGATGCCATATTGATAATCGTCTGCGGGATAAAGAACGGCGAAATCTTGCGCGCACCGCCCTTCTCGTATGCCCGCATCGTATTTTCAATCGTGACCAGCCCGCCGATACCGGCACCGACCGCAACACCGACGCGTTCGGCATTGCTTTCATCGATCGTCAATCCGGATTGTTCCAGCGCCATCAGTGACGCCGCCACGCCGATCTGGATAAAGCGATCCATCTTGCGGGCGTCCTTGCGGTTGATGAAGTCTCCGACCTCGAAATCCGGCACTTCGCCGGCGATCGTGCAGGCCATGCCTGTCGCTTCCGCATCAAAATGAGTAATCCGGCGAATACCTGATTTACCCTGAATCAGATTGTTCCAACTGACATCCGTCCCGGTGCCTAGCGGCGTAACCAGGCCGACACCGGTGACGACGACGCGTCTGGACATCTTATGCTGCTTTGGCGGCGATGTAGTCGATGGCGTTCTGCACGCTCTGGATGCCTTCGGCATCTTCGTCCGGAATCTCGACATCGAACTCTTCCTCGAATGCCATCACCAGCTCTACCGTGTCCAGCGAGTCTGCGCCCAGATCATCCACGAACGAGGAATCCGGATTGATTTCACCCTCATCGACATTCAGCTGATCAGATACGATCTTGATAATTTTAGCTTCGATTTCTGCAGACATAAGTCCTCCCGAAATTTTTGTAGGTGCGGCTTCTATCATAAGGGCCATATGCGCACAAGTATGAACCCTTCCCCCGGTCGAGCCGGTTGTATGCGCAAGCGCTGATTCACCCAGCGCTTGCGCGCAGGCCACGGACGGCCTGCCAAATCAGGTACGTAAGCGCCTGGTTTGTGAGCCTCGGCAAAACCACGCTTTTGTCTGAGCGCACTGATTTTTGCCAGGACAGCAATAAATCAGCATCTCTACATATACATGCCGCCGTTCACATGCAACACCTGGCCGGTGATATAGCCGGCCCCGTCGCCGGCCAGAAAACAGACCACAGCGGCAATATCATCGGGCTGGCCCAGCCGGCCCAGCGGCACCTGCGCGGTCAGACGCGCATGCGCATCATCGCCGAGCTCGGCCGTCATATCGGTTTCAATAAAGCCCGGTGCCACGGCATTGACCGTAATACCGCGCGAACCGACCTCGCGCGCCAGCGAACGGGTCATCGCCTCCACGCCACCCTTGCTGGCACAGTAGTTGAGCTGACCCGGATTGCCCATGCCGGCCACCACCGACGAGATATTGATAATACGGCCGCCGCGCGCCTTCATCATCGGGCGCAGCGCTGCCTGCATCGCATGGAATACCGACGAGAGATTGGTCTGGATCACTGCATCCCACTCCTCGGTTTTCATCCGCATCGTCAGATTATCGCGCGTAATGCCGGCATTGTTCACCAGCACATCCAAACGGCCAAAATGGGATGCACTCTCCTTGACGAAGTTCTGAATCTGCTCCCGCTGCGATACATCCACGGCCCGTCCCAACACCTCAACGCCGGTCGCCGCGCGAATCTGCTCCGCAGCCTGATCGATCGTCTCCTGACGGGTGCCGCAGATGGCCAGATTGAAGCCGGCCTCGGCCATCCGGCTGGCGACGACAAAACCGATGCCGCGGCTGGCGCCAGTCACCAGTGCTGTTTTTGTTTCACTCATGATTCTCTTACTCCCCTGAAATCGTGACCAGACTGGCGCCCAGTTGCTCCGGCGTCAGGCTGACCCCAACAATCATAGCACGCTCGATGCGTTTGACGAGTCCAGCCAGCACTTTGCCCGGCCCGACCTCGACGCCGCGCGTTACGCCGGCCGCAGCCAGCTGCTGCACGGTTTCGGTCCAGCGCACCGGCGACACCAGCTGCGCGACTAACGCTGCGCGAATCGCATCAGCATCCTGCTCGGGGCGCGCATGCGCATTGGCCCAGACCGGACAGGCCGGAGGCCTGATCGTGATCTCCTGCAGGCGCGCCGCCATCGCATCGGCGGCAGGCTGCATCAGCGGCGTATGCGACGGTGCGCTAACAGCCAGCGGTAGCGCCCGTTTCGCACCGGCCTCTTTTGCGGCAACCATCATGCGCTCGACCGCGGCAGCGTGGCCGGCGACCACCAGCTGGCCGGGACAGTTGTAATTGGCTGCCCAGACCTGCTCGCCATCACGGCTGGCTGCCTCGCACAGGCCTTCAACAACATCATCGGCCAGCCCCAGAATCGCCGCCATGCGGCCGACGCCGGCCGGCACGGCCTCGCTCATCGCGCGACCGCGAAATGCCACCAGGCGCACCGCATCGGCAAAATCGATTGCACCGGCCGCAACCAGCGCCGAGTATTCACCGAGCGAGTGGCCGGCCATATGCGCGGCCTGTGCTCCGCCACGCTCGTTCCACAGCCGCAGCAGCGCCGTTGAGGCGGTCAGCAGGGCCGGCTGGGTATATTCGGTCTGCTCCAGCTTGCCATCGGCATCATCGCGGATCAGTGCCGCGACATCATAACCGAGCGCATCGGAGGCCTCCTCCTGCGTGCGGGCAACGACCTCGATGCCGTCGAAGGCATCGAGCATGCCTTTGGACTGGGAGCCCTGACCGGGAAACAACATGACAAATTCAGACATCTTCACTTCCTGTATTCAATTTTGCCCAGCGCAGCTGCTGCCGGAGAGAACGCCGAACTATTTCGACCAGCGCAGCAGGTTGGCGCCCCATGCGAAACCGCCGGCAAACGCCTCCAGCAGGATCAGCTGGCCGCGCTGCAGCCGGCCGGACTGATAGAGATCGCAGAGCGCCATCGGCACACTCGCCGATGAGGTGTTGCCATGTTTCTCCACCGTCAGTGCGACGCGGCTCAGATCCATTTTCAGCTTTTTGGCCGTCGCCTGGATAATGCGGATATTGGCCTGATGCGGCACCAGCCAGTCGATATCGCTGTCACTCAGCTGATAGCGTTCGAGAATCTCGTTGACGACGCTGCCGAGCTTGGTCACTGCCACCCGGAACACCTCATTGCCCTTCATCTCAACCGCCGCGGTACCGGCCGAGTCGAGACTGAAATCCACAGCCTCATGATGCCGCTCGGGGCTGGCCGGCGGATGCGGATGGGCCGCCTTCAACAGATCGCGGTAGGAGCCGTCGGCATGCAGAATCGATCCGATCAGGCCGTTTTCAGCATCCGGCGCTCCGGCCTCGAGCACGACAGCGCCGGCGCCGTCGCCGAACAGGATACAGGTGCCGCGGTCGCTCCAGTCGACAATCCGGCTCATCGCCTCGGCGCCGATCAGCAGGACGCGCCTGAACATGCCGGCGCGCATCATCCCCTCAATCTGCGCCAGCCCGTATACGAAACCAGAACAGACAGCCTGGATATCCCAGGCCGGAAAATCCTTGCCGCCGAGCTTGGCCTGCACGACCGTCGCGGTGGCCGGAAAGATCAGATCAGGAGTCGTCGTCGAAACGACCAGCGCATCGATATCGTCAATCGTGATGCCGGCGTCGGCAAGCGCGGCGCGCGCTGCCTCGACGGCCAGATCGGAGGTCATCTGATCGGGGGCAATAATATGGCGCTGCCGGATGCCGGTGCGCTCGACAATCCACGCATCGCTGGTATCCACCATCTGCTCGAGCTCGGCATTGCCCAGCACACGCTCCGGCAGATAGGCGCCGATGCCGGTCAGATGTACCGATGCCAGACTCACAGCTCCACCAGCTCCTGAATCGAGCGCGCAATATGATCGGTCAGATTCTCGCTGACTTCGCGGCAGGCAACCGAGATCGCACTGACAAAGCCGTCTGCGTCGGTACCGCCATGACTCTTGACGACAATGCCATTGAGACCCAGCAGCGGAGCGCCATTATAGCGCCCCGGATTGACCGTATCCTTGAACCGGCGCAGCGCGCCGCGCGCCAGCATCGCGCCGGCCTTGGCGACAACGCCGGAAGTCAGCTCGCGACGCATGCTGTTGGCCAGAAACGTCGCCGTCCCCTCCATCGTCTTCAGCGCCACATTGCCGACAAAACCATCGCAGACGACGACATCGACATCGTTACCGAACAGATCCGTGCCTTCAACATTGCCGATATAGCTCAGGCCGCTCTCTGCCAGCTTAGCCGAGGTCAACTTGATCACATCAGTACCCTTGATATCTTCGCTGCCGATATTGAGCAGACCGACGCGCGGCTGCTCGACGCCTTCGGCGGCCTGCATATAGCAGGAGCCCATAATCGCAAACTGTACCAGGTGATCGGAGGTGCATTCGGTATTGGCGCCGGCATCGAGCATCAGCGTGCGGCCGCCGTCGACAGCCGGAATCATCGAGGCAATGGCCGGTCGGTCGATGCCCGGCACCATTTTCAGAATGACTTTCGAGATTGCCATCAGCGCGCCGGTATTGCCGGCCGAGACCAGCGCATCCCAGTAGCCGTCGCGCACCATGCGCGCGCCGACATGAATCGAGGAGTCCTTTTTGCGCCGCAGCGCATGCGAAGGGGAATCGCACATGCCGACGACGTCGGAAGCCGGCACCAGCGAAACCCGGTCGGCAATGCCACGCTGCTGCAGCAGCGGGCGCAGCAACGCTTCCTGACCGACAATACCGAGCGTCAGTGAACCGGACAGAGCGGCCGAAAACGACGGCGCCAGCGCACGGTCAAGCGCATCAAGCACCATTTCCGGCGCATCATCGCCGCCATGGCCGTCAATCAGAATACGGATATCGCGTTCACCATCATCGGCAACGCGGCCGGAGCCGGCCTGCTGTTCCGCTTCAGACAATGGGATGACTGCTACCGGCGCTGGTCACAGCAGCAGATTAATCTTCGCTGGAAGCGGTAACTTCGCGACCCTTGTAGGTGCCGCAATGCGGGCATGCATGATGCGGACGCATCATTTCGCCGCACTCCGGACACTCGGACATGCCGGCCGGCACGATACGATCGTGTGCACGACGCATATTGCGCTTGGATGCGCTGGTTTTTCTCTTTGGAACTGCCATCTTACTCTCCTGCAAGACTGATCGTTTATCATCCCGACCGGCCTTAAAACTCGTCTATTCTGCTCAACCCGCCAGCATCAGTCATCCAGCTTCAGCCCGCGCAATGCCGCGAACGGGTGATCACTCTCATCGCGGGCACATCTGCAGCACTCTCGATTCAGATCCACACCGCAACCCTGACACAGCCCCCTGCATGATTCACTGCATATCACATCGGACTTCCAGCCCAACCAGACATCCTCACGCAGGACGTTCAGCAGATTAAGCTCTCCCGGCGGCGGCAGATATTCGCATGCGCTCGCATCCTCATCCCGGTCCGGCTCATCGCCCAGCTGAAACTGCCAGGCCGTTTCACCTGCCGCCTGCCAGTCAAACGGCGCATTACAGCGACTGCACTGTCGCCGAATCAAACCGCTCCACTCGCCCTGCAACAGAAACGTCCGGCCGCTGCGCTGCAACGCAATCCGCCAGCGCACATCGGAGACCAGATCCGTAATCGGGGTGACCTCGCCGATATCCGCATCCTGCAGCAGCGCCATCGGCACATCCTTATCCCACTGCCTGCCGGTCGCGGCCAGATTCTGCAATGTCACCAGCCAGTGGCGCTGCATGGCACCCTCCGGACCCGAAAATGGGACGATTTTCAAGCAGGCGCGCATTATCAATAATGCGCAGTGGCGGTCAAGCCCAAACTGAAGTTACGAACACAGATATAAGAAACATGCCAGTGCGGTGCTATCTCGCTTCAGGATGCGCTGCGTGCCTGCTCCTTAACCAGCTCCTCGATCATATCCACAACGCCTGGCGCCGGCTGCACATCGCCAAGCAGCTGCCGCAGAGCGGCGAATTCGCGCCGCTGTACCGCCGCAGCTTCGCCCCCGAACAGCGGCAGCAATGACGCCGCGATGCGATCAACCGTACAGGCCTCCTGCAACAGCTCCGGCATCACCGGCCGGTCGCCGAGTATAATATTGGCAAGCCCCGCGCAGCGCAGGTGCACCAGTCTGCGGGCCAGAAACACCATCAACGGCGCGGCCCTGTAAATCAGTACGGTCGGCGTGTCCCATAACGCCAGCTCCAGCGTCGCCGTACCCGACACCGCCACGGCCGCATCGGCGCGCAGGGCATAATCCGGTTCATCGCGGGCGATCCGCATCGCGCCCTCGTGCCACAACGGCTCCAGCAACGCCGCATCCACGCCCGGCGCGACCGGCACCACGCAGGCCAGCTGCGGCAACTCGTCGCGCATCCGTCGCAACAGCTCGGTCAGAATCGGCACATGCATGCGTAGCTCCTGCGGCCGACTGCCCGGCAACAGCGCCAGCAGCGGCTGACCGGATTCGACCTGCAGACGCTGCCGCAAACTTTCGGCCGACCAGCCGGCGCGACAGGCCACAGCGCTCGGATTACCGACGTATCGCGCATCGGCAATGCCGCGCCCGGCGAACCAGTCCGGCTCGAACGGCAGAATACAGGCCAGCCGATCCTGCGACCGCTTCAGCTTTCTGACCCGCCAGCCACCCCACGCCCACAGTTTTGGCGCAATGAAATGGATCACCGGAATACCGAGCGTTCGCAACCTGCGGCCGAGCCGCATATGAAAACTGGAGAAATCAACCAGCACCGCCATGTCGGGACGGTCGGCAGCACACCACGCTAGCACAGCGCGCTCAACACTGCGAATCCGGGGGAGCGAACGCAGCACATCGCCGATACCCATGACATTGAGCTCATGCATATCGCGCAGCGCGCGCGCGCCGCAGCGCCGCATCTGCTCACCGGCAATACCGGCAACCTCCGCATCGGGCCAGCGCCGCTTCAGCTCGGCGACGACCGTCGCCGCATGCATATCGCCCGAAGTCTCGCCTGCGCTGATCAGGATACGCCGCACAGGCACGCAGGCAGACGCGTTTTGTATCATTTGAGATCGCCCTTCAGCCGCTTACGCCGCCCGGACACCATAAACCGCAATGCCGTACTCACCGGCCTGCTGCAGCAACCGCCGGCGCTCGATCATCAGCGTCTTGCCGGCCTCCACGGCCAACAGCGTACAGCCAGACGCATGCATAACCGCCAGCGTATCGGGCCCGACAGCCGGCACATCGAAGCGCAGATCCTGCTGCGGCTTGGCCACCTTGACCACTACTGCCTGACCGCTGCCGAGCGCACCACCGCGCCGGATCGCCTCATCCGTACCCTCGATCGCCTCAACGGCCAGCACGGCCTGGTCCTGCACAATTACGGTCTGGCCGATATCGAGCGCAGCAATCCCTCTAGCCTGCTCAAAACCGAACGCGATGTCTGCATCGCGTTTTTTTGCGACAGGACCTGCCAGATGGCCGTCGCCGGCCAGCATCTCGCCGGCATAGCGGGTCTGATCAATCAGCGTCAGGCCGGCCTCGGCCAGCAGATCGGCAATCGTGTTCAGGATTGAATCGTCACGCCGATCCTTCAGTCGCAGCAGCCCCTTCATCGCGGTCAGATCGGGACGAAAATTTCGGAACAGATGCAGCTTGCGAACCTTGCCGGCCATTACCACCTGTTCGACGCCGGCCCGCTTGAATGCCTTGATCATGCCGCCGATCTGACCGACATGCAGCCAGCAGGTCGATGCGCTCAGCTCTTCGATTTCAGGAAAGGTCTCCTCGCGCGCCGCCACGACATGCACCTCGCGCCCCTGCGCGCGCAATGTCTCGGCCAGCTCCAGCGGAAAGTGCCCATAGCCGGCAATCAGACCGATTTTTTCTCCGGCTTCGCCAGCCACGCAACTGCTCCCGTCCACGCGACTGTTCAATCAGTCGTCGCGGCCGTGCATCATCAGACCGCGTTTGGCCGAACGGATGAATTCGATCATATAACGACCGTCGACATCCTCCTCCGATAGCAGCGCCTCGGCCTGACGCAGCCGTTCGTCGCGCTTGCCGGCCTCCTGCAGCAGCAGGCGATAGATTTCCTTGAGCCTGCCGACCTGCTGCAGCGAAAAACCGTGCCGCTTGAGACCGACAATATTCAGCCCGCTCAGGCCCGCCCGGTAACCGCCGGCCAGCAGCGTGAACGGCGCGACATCCTTGGTTACGCCCGACATGCCGCCGATCATGCTCAGCCGGCCGATGCGCACAAACTGCTGAATAGCCGACAAGCCGCCGATAATCGCATCGTTCTCTACAGTCACATGCCCGGCCAGCGTGGCACAGTTGGCCAGTACGATATTGTCGCCCAGAATGCAGTCATGGGCGACATGCACATAGGCCATCAGCAGATTACCACTGCCAATACGGGTCACCATGCCACCACCCTCGGTGCCGGCATTAATCGTCACACTCTCGCGAATCTGGTTATTGTCGCCGATAATCACTTCGGATGCTTCGCCGTGATATTTCAGATCCTGCGGAATCTGACCGATCGACGAGAATGGAAACACCCGGTTGCCGCTGCCCATCGTCGTATGGCCGGTGACCACGACATGCGACATCAGCTCGCAGCCGTCGCCCAGCGTAGCATCGGCACCGACAACACAGTAGGGACCGATTTTTACATCCACGCCGAGACGGGCCCCCTGCTCAATGACGGCGGTCGGATGAATGGTCGCGCTCATGCGTCGTCTTGCGGCACCAGCGTTGCCGTCAGGGTTCCTTCGCATACCAGCGCGCCATCGACAAACGCTTCGCCGCGCAGCTTCCACATCAGGCCGCGCCGACGCAGACAGGCCAGCTCGAAGATCACCTGATCGCCCGGCCGCACCGGCTTGCGAAAGCGCACGCCGTCAATGCCGGTAAAATAGACCAAGTAGTCGCGATCATCCTCGACTGACTGGAAGGCCAGCATACCGCCGGCCTGGGCCATTGCCTCGATCAGCAGCACGCCCGGCATAACCGGATGATTGGGAAAGTGGCCGGCAAACTGCGGCTCGTTGATGGTCACATTCTTCAGTGCGCGAATCGATTTCTCTTTCTCGAACTCGACAATGCGATCGATCAGCAGAAACGGATAGCGATGCGGCAGAAACTGCATAATCTGATCAATATTCAATTCTGACATTCCATACTCCGTGAAACAGGATACTTATTGTTTATGCTGGGCCTTCCAGATCTCCGGCAGCTTCATCATCAGCGCACTGATCTTGAAATAGAGACGATGCGGCATCGCCGGCGTGCCGGCATAGGTTTTGCCGGCCTCCAGATCCGATATGACACCGCTCTGTGCCGCCAGTTTGACGCCATCGCCGACCTTCAGGTGCCCGGCCAGGCCAACCTGACCGCCGAACTGGCAGCCCCTGCCCACCTCGCTCGAGCCGGAGATGCCGACCTGACTGGCCATGACGCTGTACGCCCCGACGCGCACGTTGTGCGCCACCTGAATCAGATTATCCAGTTTGACGCCGCGCTCAATCACCGTATCTCCGATTGCACCACGATCAATACAGGTATTGGCGCCAATTTCGACATCATCTTCCAGAATCACGCGGCCGCTCTGCGGAATCTTCAGATGCCTGCTGCCATTCCACGCGTAACCGAATCCATCGGAACCGATCACAGCACCCGGCTGCAGGATTACCTCATTGCCGAGCATACAAGCCGCCTGCACGATACTGCCCGCATGCAGCAGACAGCGCTCACCGATGCGCACGCCTGCGCCGACCACGCAGCCCGGCCCGATAATACTGCCGGCGCCGATGTGGACACCCGTACCGATCACCGCATTGGGGCCCACATCGACGTCATCAGCCAGCTGCGCCGATGCGTCAATGACGGCGCTCTCATGCCGCTGACCACAGGCAAGCGGCTGCGGATGAAAATGGCGCTGCAATTTGGCAAAAGCCAGATAGGGATCGGCGACCCGGATCACGCACAGCCCTTCCGGAGCAGACTCATCTTCAGCCAGCAGCACAGCCGCTGCCGCGGTAGTCGGCAGCGCGCGCCGATAGCGCGCATTGGCGAGAAAAGAGATCTCGTCACAGCCCGCCGCTGTCAGCGTATTGACGCCGCGAATGTGCAGATCAGGCGCATCGGCGCACGCGCATTCCAGCACCCCGCCGACAATATCAGCCGCTTCGCGCAGCGTAATCGTGCTCATCGGAATGTATAAAGCTTACTTCTTGGCATCCAGCAGCTTGATAATATCAGCCGTGACATCATGTTTGGGGTCGGCATAGATAAACACCGGCTTGGGCATCAACAGATCAAAATGGTGGGACTTACCATAGTCGGTAATCACCTTCTGGAAACGGTTCATACTCGCCACATCCATACGGTTCTTCTCGGCTGCCAGCTCCTCCTGCGCATCCTGCTGCATGCGCTGAAACTGCTTGCTCATCTCTTTGAGCTTCTGCTGCCGCTGCGCCAGACTCTCCTGCGACATTGCCAGCGACTGCCCCATCAGGTTTTTCTCTTCCTGGGTAATCTTATCCTTCAGCGTTCGCAGCTCCTTAAGCTTCTTGTCGCTGAGCGCTTTCAACCGCTTCATCCCCTGCTTGTACTCGGCCGTACTCTCCAGCGCAGTCTTGATATCGATATAGCCGATCTTCAGCTCGGCCGCCTGAACCGTGCTCACGCCCATCACGCATGCCACGCCCAGCGCCGCCAGAATGGACCTCATACTTGTTCGTTTAATCATGCCTTGCTCCTCTGCTGTGATGCAATTTCATCCCTAAAACGTTGTTCCGACCGCAAACTCAAAATTCTTTTGGATATCGCCGGGCAGTGTCTTGATCGGGAATGCCCAAACCAGACCAATCGGCCCGATAGGCGACAGCCATTCGATGCCAAACCCTGCCGTATAGCGCACTCTGGATAAAGCAAATGGTTCATTCACATTGATCGCCCGGTTGCCGATCACAGTCGATGCCGAACCCCACAGCGTTCCGGCATCGGCAAAAAAGACGCCGCGCATACCGGAGGTCTGCATATAGGGCAGCGGGAAAAACATATTCATCGACGCCGTCAGCTTGTTTTCTCCGCCGACCGCTTCCTGCGTATTCGGATCCCTGATGCTGACTCCATAAACATCGAAACCGCGCATACTGCCCATGCCGCCCAGCGAATAACGCCGCCACAACGGAATCTCCCTGCCGCCATAGGCGCGAATCGCGCCGACCGAGACCGACGGGTTCAGAACAATGTCCTTCTTCTCTCCGAACGGAAAATATGCGCGACTGGATGCGGCAAACTCCATAAATCGGTTTGTGCCGCCGAACCCGGCGATGCCTGCGCTCAGCGTATGTACGGAGCCGCTGCTGGAGGCAACCAGACGATCTCTGGAATCCCAGCTCAGCACCTGGGTAAACTCTCCGATCGTCTGTCGCCCCAGTTGCGCCAGCTGAAACAACGACGCATTGGCCGGTAGATTGGAGAGCGTACTCCGGTTAATCTGATAATTGATACCGTAGGAGAGATAATGCGTAATCGGAAAATTGAATGCAAAACCGCCGCCAACCGAATCCATCTGATAATTGACCGTGGTCTGCGGATTGGTCTGCGTCTTGAACGCATTGATCGAGGCGCTGATATTCGTGCCCAGAAAATAGGGGTCGGTAAAGCTGCTGGTGATATTCTGGGTCACCTTGCCGAGCTGACCATTCAGACTCACCTGATAGCCCTTGCCGAGAAAATTCTGCTCGGACACCTTCGCCGTCAGAATCACCTTTTCCTGCTGCGAAAAGCCGATACCGCCGGAGATCGAGCCCGATTTCTTCTCGGTCAGGTCCACCTTCATATTCACCTTACCATCGGCCGAAGCTTTCGGAAACGATACCCGCACATCCTCGACATATGCAGCTCGCTTCAATGCTTCCTTGCTGTGTTGTACCTGCGTACCGGAGTAGCGCGCCCCTTCCGACTGATCCAGCAGCCGCCGTACGACTGCATCCTCGGTCTTCTCGTTGCCCGATATCTCGATACGCTCGATATAGACCTCCTGGCCCTTCTCGATATCGAATACGACCGCCACGGTATGATCGTCTATATTGCGTTTGAGCAGCGGCGTTACCGTCGCAAATGCATAACCCTCATCACCGACCCGGTCGGTCAGCGCCTGAATCGTCTCACGCAGTTCATTGAGCGAATAGGTATCCCCTGCCTCAAACGTGATCAAATCCTTCAATGTCTGCTGATCCGGCACTAGGTCGCCCTGCAAGCCAACGTCAGAAACGCGATACTGACTGCCCTCATGAATGCTGAACGTCAGCGAAAAGCTCCGCCTGTCCGCCTCCATCGTAATCTGCTGCGAGTCGAGCTTCATATCCAGATAGCCATGGTTCAGATAAAACTGCTGCAGCATCTGCCCGTCCGCGCCGAAGCGCTTGGTGTCGAACACATCACGGTCGGAGAACCAGGCGATCAGATCCGCCTGCCTGGACGCAATCGCCTTGCGCAATTCACCGTCGCTGAAGGCCCGGTTACCAATCATATGAATACGATTGATCCGCGTCACCTCGCCCTCATGCACGCGGACCAGCAGGTCCACGCGCCCGTCCTTGCGCTCGGTCGGAATAAAATCGATCTCAACCTGATAGTAGCCATCCTTGAGATAACCCTTGCGCAGCGTGTTCCGATCCGCTGCGATATACCTCGGACTATAAATACGCCCGGGCCTGAGCTTCATGCGCAGCTGCAGATCCTTGGTCGGAAACTTGTCATTCCCCTCCATCTTCAGATTGGCAATCAGCGGATACTCCTTCACATGACAGACCAGCCGGATCCCCTCTGCTGTCTTCGTACCGGTAAAACGGATATCGGAGAAGAAGCCGCTCTTGTAGAGCTTGCGCACATCGCGACTAAGCTGGCGACGGTCCAGCGGCTGACCCACCCGGCTGACCATTTTCGCCAGCACCGCTTCTTTCTCGACATTGTGATTGCCCTGCACATCGATCGACAGAATCAGCGGCGCATTGCTCCCGGCTGCCGCGAATGCGGCCTGCTGGCCGGCAAGCAACCCCAACAATAGCAGAGCGGCCATCAAAAATCGGATTACAGCTGACATATTATCCCCGAATTCAACGCGCATGAGCTCTTCCCACCTGATATTGGCAGGGCAACAGTCATGCAGATGCGTTGTTTGTTAACGTGAAAGGTCATTATAAAATGCAAACACCATCAAGCTGACAATCAGCACCAGACCGACCATCTGGGTAATCTCCAGAAACCTGGGCGACAATGGCTTTCCCCTCAACTTCTCCAGCCCCAGATAGACCAGCAGCCCACCGTCGAGAATCGGGACCGGCAACAGGTTCAGCACTCCGAGATTGACCGAGATCAGCGCCAGAAAACCGAGAAAGTAGACCAGCCCCATATCCGCCGTCCGGCCCGCCAGTTGTGCAATCGCAATCGGGCCTCCCAGATTATCGGCCGGAATTGCCGATGTCACCATTTTACCAAACACACCCAGCGTCAGGCCGGTCATCTCCCAGGTGCGCACAAAACCGTACGCAAAGCCCTCAAATAGCCCCATACTGTAGTGCTCCGACGCATAAACCGACTGCGAAGCCAGACGCACGCCGAGGCGCCCCTGTCGATTCTGGTCCGGCAGGGGCGTCACATTCAGATGCATCACGACAGACCCGCGCTGCACGACCAGATCCACCGGCTGATCTGCCTTGGCCTTGACCCGCTCGATAAACTGACTGACACTGGAGACCTGCCAGCCGTTGATCTGCTTGATAATATCTCCCTTGCGCAGACCAAAGCGCTGCGCTGCCGAACCGTCTATCACTTCGTCCACACGCACAATCAGTCCCGGATTAAAGCCGACCACCTGATCGGCCACATCCATCAGCAACGGATCCTTCTGCTGCACCGGCAGATGCATCGACAGCGACAACTCGCGACCATCACGGCGCAGCTTCAGCGCAACATCGGAGCCGACATACTGTTTGAGCTGTTCCTCCATCTGCTGCCAGGAGTGCACCGGACTGCCGCCCACGGCGACGATCCGGTCGCCGCTCTGCAGGCCGGCCTGTTCGGCCACCGAGGCCGGCGCAACATTGCCGACAATCGTCGGCAGCACCGACTGCCCCAGCCAGCCGACCACCATATAGGCGACAATTGCAAACAGGAAATTATAGGCAGGGCCGGCCACCGCCACAGCCGCACGCTTCCATACCGGCTGATTATTGAAGGCCCGCGCCTTGTCCGCTTCCGACAATGCCGCCTGCGCGTCATCGTCCTGTTCATCCGGATTTTCGCCGAGCATCTTCACATAACCGCCGAGCGGGATTGCGGCGATCACATAGAGCACTTCGCCGTCCCGGCTGCGCCATGACAACAGCGCCGGCCCGAAACCGATCGAAAACTTCTCTACCTTAATGCCAAGTCGTCTGGCCATCGAAAAATGGCCGTACTCATGCACGGCAATCAGCAGTGCAATCGCCACGACAAAGGCCAGCGATGTATGTATGATTTCAGTCACTCAGCAATCACCTCTTCCGCCAGTCTGCGAGCATGGGCGTCATGCAACCACACTTCATCAAGTGTGCCCACCGGCACATTGTCCACCCGCGCCAGCACCGCTTCGACGGTCGCAACAATATCCATAAAGCCGATACGCCTGTTACGGAATGCCGCATTGGCCACCTCATTGGCCGCATTGAATGCGACCGCCAGTGCATCCTCACCGCGCAGCACCGCCTGCACCAGCCGCATGGCCGGAAAACGGACATGATCGACCGCCTGGAAGGTCAATGCTTCGCCACCGGCCAGATCCAGCCAGTCGATACCCGATATGAGCCGCGGCTCGCTCTGCAGCGCATAGGCGATCGGCATCCGCATATCCGGCATCGCCAGCTGCGCCAGCACCGATCCGTCACGGTATTCGACCATCGCATGCACAATACTCTGCGGATGAATAATCGCCGAAAGCTGATCGGGCAACAGATCAAACAGCCAGCGCGCCTCGATCAGCTCCAGCGCCTTGTTCATCATCGTCGCAGAATCGATGCTGATTTTCGCACCCATATCCCAGTTCGGGTGCGCCACCGCCTCGGCCGGCGTCACATCGGCCAGCGTGGCCGGATCTCGATCACGGAACGGGCCGCCCGATGCTGTCAAAGTCACGCGTGTCACAGAACCGCGGTCATGACCAGCCAGACACTGATGCACAGCCGCATGCTCCGAATCCACCGGCACAACGGCAGCCCCCGATTTCACTGCGGCCTGCATAAACAGACGCCCGGCCGTCACCAGACACTCCTTGTTGGCCAGACCAACCCGTTTGCCGGCCTCGACAGCCGCCAGCGTCGCCGGCAACCCGGCCGAACCGACCATTGCAGCCATGACCATGTCGGCCTCATCGGCAGCAGCCAGCGCCACCGCGGCCTCCATGCCGCTCTCGAGCTGCACGCCGACAGGCAATCGCCCCCGGATCGCTGTCGCAGCCGTCACATCGGTCATCACCACCCACTGCGGCCGCAATGCTTCGGCAAGCTCGACCATCTTATCGACATTGCGATGGCCGACCAGCGCATGCGCTGCATATTTATCGGCATGGCGGCGCATCACATCGGCAGTGCTGCATCCGATCGATCCGGTCGCTCCCAGTAGCGTGACACGCATCATAACCAACCCCATAACAGCCATGCTACCGGCACCGCCATAATAATTGCATCAATCCGGTCGAGAATGCCGCCATGACCGGGCAACCAGCGGCCACTGTCTTTGGCTCCGACCATGCGCTTGACCGCTGACTCCGACAGATCGCCCAGCATGCCGGCCACCACCGTCACAATCGCCAGCAGCACCGCCGCCGCAGGCGACATCACATCCCAGTAGAGCCAGCAACCGACCGCCACCGGCACGCCAAACAACAGCCCACCAATTGCGCCTTGTACCGATTTGCCCGGACTGATCGCCGGAAATAGCTTGCGCGTACCGATCGCGCGACCGACAAAATAGGCGGCCGAGTCGGAGACCCAGACAGCCAGACAGGCGCCGATAATCAGCCCCCTGCCGGTTGCGCTGTCGTGCGTCTGCGCAACGGCCAGCGCGAACGCGAACAGCCAGCCCAGCATCCAGATCACCGCAAAGAAGTCGCCGAACGGCGCCGCATGCGTGCGGCCGCCGATCACAAACAGCGCAAACCAGACCAGGCAGAGCGGTAGCAGCAATGCTGCGACCGGCCAGAGAGAGAACGACACCCACAGCGCCAGGCCGGCAGCCATATAGGCGAGTGGACGGCACAGGCCCGTCAGCAGCACCAGCTCGCAGGTGGCAACAAAACCTAGCAGCGCCAGCCCGCGCTCAAACCACGGCGTCGTCAGATGCACATACCAGCCATAGACCAGCAGCAGCAGCACTGCCGCGGTCAGGATACGCTTGATCAGCTCGCTCACCTGCTCACCTGCTCACCTGCTCACCTGCTCACCTGCTCGCCGGTGCGGCCGAAACGGCGTTCCCGCAAAGCATACTCCGCCAGCGCCTGCTGCAGATCCTGCCTGCTGAAGTCCGGCCAGAACACATCGGTAAAATAGAGCTCGGCATAAGCCGCGTCCCAGAGGTGAAAATTGGAGATACGCATCTCGCCGCCGGTGCGGATCAACAGATCCAGCGGCGCAATATCGCGGCGCCACATCAGCGAGCGGAACTTCTGCGTCGTCAGTGCCGCCAGCGCCTGCTCCGGGTCCTGCTGCGCCTGCGCCCACTGCAGAGCCTGCTGCACGGCCGCGACAATCTCCTGCTGGCCGCCATAGTTCAAACAGAGAATCAGATCGATATTACTGTTGTCGGCCGTATCATCACAGGCCTGTTCGACCGCCCGGCGCGCATTGGCCGGCAGTGGAGCGAGATCACCCAGCACGCGAAAACGCACGCCGTTATCCATCATCTCCGGCAGCGTTTTCGGCAGCATCACCGACAGCAGGCTCATCAGCCCGCGCACTTCCAGCTTCGGGCGCTCCCAGTTTTCAGTCGAAAATGCATACAGTGAGATCTGCCGCACGCCGAGACTGCTGGCCCAGCGCACGACATTGCGCGCCACTTCGGCCCCCTGTCTGTGGCCGGCCAGCCGGTTTTTACCGCGCGCCTTGGCCCAGCGCCCGTTTCCGTCCATAATGATACCCACATGTGTCGGCAGAACGGAGTCGCCCCCCGATGCGGATAGAGACATCAAACCGTCAGGATATCTTTTTCTTTGTGCTCGACAATCTGATCGATTTCAGCGACGAATTTATCGGTAATTTTCTGAATACCGTCCTGCAGACGCTTGCTCTCGTCCTCGGACAGGCCTTCATCCTTGACCTGCTTCTTAACCATATCATTGGCATCGCGGCGGATATTGCGGATCGACACCTTGGCCTTCTCGCCAACCGCCCGCACCTGTTTAACCAGCTCACGACGGCGGTCTTCGGTCAACTCCGGCAGCACAATGCGTACCACCTCGCCGTCACTGGTCGGATTCAGGCCAAGATCGGATTTCAGAATCGCCTTCTCCAAATCACCGAGGATGCTCTTCTCCCACGGCGTAATCATCAGCATGCGCGGCTCAGGCACCGAGATATTGCCGACCTGCGAAACCGGCACCTCCGACCCGTAGTACGGCACCGTCACATGATCGAGCAGCGCTGCGTTAGCCCGGCCGGTGCGAATCGTCGCCAGCTCCGATTTCAGCGCCGCAATACTCTTCTGCATTCTGGTTTCCATATCACTGCTCATCCTAACCCTCCTGAACCAGCGTGCCGACCGCTTCGCCCGACACGGCCCTGAGCATCTCGCCCGGCGTCGTCACATCAAACACGACGATCGGCATCTGATTGTCCCGACACAACGACATCGCCGTCGCATCCATGACGCCGAGCCGCTTGGTCAACGCCTCGGTAAATGTCAGCGTCGGATACTTCGTCGCTGTCGAATCGGTAGCCGGGTCGGCCGTATAAACACCGTCCACCTTGGTGCCCTTGAGTACGGCATCGGCCTGCATCTCCATCGCACGCAGACTGGCTGCGGTATCGGTCGTAAAATAGGGATTGCCGGTACCGGCGCCAAAAATCAGGATGCGCCCCTTCTCCAGATGACGGACAGCGCGGCGGCGGATATAGGGTTCGGCCACCTCCTTGATATAGAGCGCCGAGATCACCCGCACGGTCGCGCCGTGGCGCTCAATCGCATCCTGCAGCGCGATCGCGTTCATCACCGTTGCCAGCATACCCATATAGTCGGCGCTGGCCCGATCCATGCCCGATGCCATGCTGCTCATGCCGCGGAAGATATTGCCGCCGCCGATCACGATGGCCAGCTCCACGCCGGAGCGCTGCACCTCGATCAGCTCCTCGGCCAGACGGTCGATTGTCGCCGTATCGATACCGAATGCGGCATCGCCCATCAGCACCTCGCCGGACAGCTTGAGCAGCACCCGCTTGTACGGGCGCTGCTCGATGCCGGAAGCCTTGGCCATCAGTATCAGCCGCCCTGAACCTGAGCAGCCACTTCTGCGGCGAAGTCCTCCTCTTTCTTCTCAATGCCCTCGCCGAGCTGAAAACGGGTCATGGCCGTCACCGTCGCCGATCCAAGCGCCTTGCCGACCTTCTGATCGGTATCCATGACAAAATCCTGCTCCAGCAGACAGACTTCGGAGTAGAACTTGTTCAGCTGACCGGCCACGATCTTCTCGACAATCGCCTCCGGCTTGCCGCTGGCGATTGCGCGCTCGCTGAGCACCGCGCGCTCGCGCTCGACCGACTCAGCATCGACATCATCGCGCGCAATGAAGCGTGGATTGGCCGCAGCGACATGCATCGCGACGCCGCGCGCCAGCGACGGCTCGACTTCGCCGTCGAAGCCGACTAGCACGCCGATCTTGCCGCCGGCATGCACATAGGCCGCAACCGTCGCAGCCTCGGTGCGCACAAAGCGGCGAATACTCATGTTCTCGCCGATCGTCGCAATCAGCTGAGACAGGGCCTGCTCGACATTCAACTCGCCGTCGAAATCCAGCGACTTCAGCGCCTCGACGTCAGCCGGACTTTCCTTGATGATCAGTGCGGCGATCCTGTTCGCGAAATCGACGAACTTGTCGTTCTTGCTGACGAAATCGGTCTCCGCATTGACCTCCAGCACAACGCCAACATTGCCTTCGGTCGTTGCGACGACAATGCCCTCGGCAGCCACGCGACCGGCCTTCTTGGACGCCGCGGAGAGCCCCTTCTTGCGTAGGAAGTCGACTGCGGCATCGATATCGCCGCCGGTCTCGTTCAGCGCCTTCTTGCAGTCCATCATGCCCGCGCCGCTGATCTCACGCAGTTTTTTTACATCTGCAGCAGTAATGCCCATCTCTTATGCTCCGTTAAATAGAATAGTATCTGATTATTCGGCGGCGACTTCTGCGTCGACAGCCATCGCTTCCACAATATCCTCGCCGTCTTCGGCATTTTCCAGCTGCCATGCTTCCGCGCCCTCGAGCAGCGCATCGGCCACCTTGCTGCAGAACAGACGCACGGCGCGAATCGCATCGTCGTTGCCCGGGATAATATAGTCGATGCCGGACGGATCGCAGTTGGTATCAACCACGGCAACCACCGGAATGCCGAGCTTGCGGGCTTCCTTGACCGCCAACTCTTCCTTGCGCACGTCAACGACGAACAGGCAGTCCGGCAGATCGTTCATCTCCTTGATGCCGCCGAGCGAGCGTTCCAGCTTGTCGAGCTGACGCTGCAGCTGCAGCGCTTCCTTCTTGGTCAGCAGCTCAAACACGCCCTCTTCCTTCTGGCGCTGCAGATCCTTCATCTTGCGCACAGACTGCTGCACGGTGGCAAAGTTGGTCAGCGTGCCACCGAGCCAGCGGTGGTTCACATAGAAGTGACCGGCGCGGGATGACTCTTCCTTGACCGCATCGCGAGCCTGGCGCTTGGTGCCAACATAGAGCACGCGACCGCCGGCAGCCGCCAGCTCCTGCATGAATGAGTAGGCCTCGTTGGCCATGCGCAGGGTCTTCTGTAGATCGATAATATGAATACCGTTGCGCTTTCCGAAGATGTACGGAGCCATTTTCGGGTTCCAGCGGCGGGTCTGATGACCGAAATGAACGCCGGCTTCCAGCAGTTGTTTCATGGTAAATTGAGACATTGAAGTCCTCCGATTGTTATTTCCTCCACTGCCCTTCACCCGGCGTATGCAACAACGCATGGGCACAATGGATCAGACAGTGTGCGTATTCGCCCTTCCGAGCGGGCGCGCTTTCTAGCGAAAGCAGCCCCGAATAGCAAGCGACAGCGCATCAAACTGGACAATCAGGGAAGCGCCAGATCGATCAGCGCGCCGGCGCTACCCATGATCAGCGGCCCGATCAGCGACTGCAACAGCCCGGAGACCAGCAGCAGAACAATGATCAGAAAACCAAACGGTTCGATACGGGAGAGCTGCCACGCCATCGCCCCCGGCAGCAGCCCGACGGCAACTCGCCCGCCATCCAGCGGCGGCAGCGGAATCAGGTTGAAGATGCACAGCACGACATTGATAATAATCGACGCTTGACACATCAGCGCCAGCGGCTCGGCCACCCACGCCAGCGGCGCCAGCAGATGCACGGCGACATAGAGCAGCGCAACCGAGAGCAGCGCCAGCGCCAGGTTGGTCGCCGGCCCGGCCAGCGCCACCCAGATCATGTCGCGCTTGGGGTTGCGCAATTTACGAAAATCGACCGGCACAGGCTTGGCATATCCGAACAGAAACGGCGAGCCGACCACCAGCAGCACAACCGGAATCAGCAGCGTGCCGATCGGATCGATATGCTTGATCGGATTGAGCGTCAGCCGCCCCATGAAACGGGCCGTGTTATCGCCCAGCCGGTCGGCCACCCAGCCATGCGCCACCTCGTGCAGCACGACGGCGAACAGCACCGGCAGCGCCCAGATGCTGATCCCCTGTATCATCGCGTCAATATTCATGCCCCCACTCCAGCACAAAACGCCATCGATTTCATCTCCCGCGATCACGCCTGCGACAGCGCACGTCCAAACCGCGCAGGGAATGATGTAGCCTTGGCCCATGTCCTGCAAACCAACGACGCAACGCGCATGAACAGCGCCGTCAAACAGACCGCTATCGCAGCGCTACTGGCCGCCATCGCGTGGCTTGCATGGCTCGCATGGCAGACGCCGAAACAGGCCGTTGCACCGGCCACTGTCCAGCGCGCGCTGCCGACCGCCAGTAGCGAAACCGGTCAGCCGCAGCGCCCGACGCTGTGGCGCGTGGTTACCCGCCGCGTCATCTCAAAAGAGGGCATGCGCGCCCTGCAGCGGCGGTTGCTGGCGATGGGACTGAAGCCGATCATCCTCGATACGACCGAGGATGTGACCATGCACGCCTTTGACGACTCCGTCCTGTTCAAGACCCGCGCAGCCGCTGCGCGCGCAGCCCGCTTCTGGCAGCAGCACGGCATCGAAACCAATATCATCCGCGCCGCCAAAGGGGTCTATCTGCTCGGCCTCGGACGCCTCTATCAGGCTAAATATGCCGCAAGCCTGCAGCAGCAGCTGGAGCAGACCGGGCGCAAATACCGCTATCAGCAGCGCATTGTGCCGATCCCGGTCCGACGGTTTACATTTGCGCCGCGCCCGCGTGCCGCCGCCGAGGCGCTGTGGCAACAGCTCAACGAGACCGGCGTCATGATGCCGTCGCTGATCAGCGAACGCGCATTTCGCGACAGCTACGGCAAGGCGCTGCACCCCCGCAAACGCCCCTGAATTGGTAATTCGGCGGCAGACAGGTAGGCTGCGCCGATCCTTGCAAGACGGTACCGCGCCATGCGGACCGAAGCGGAAGAGGAAACAATGAACCGAAACAGAGCTGTCACTGCAGCGACGCTGTTGCGCGCCAAGCAGAATAACAACACCACCGTATGGCTGACGGCCTATGACACCGTCACCGCCCATATTGCCGAAACAGCCGGCGCCGACGTACTGCTGGTCGGCGACTCGCTGGCCATGACCTGTCTCGGCCTCGACTCCACGCTGCAGGTCACGCTCGATCAGATGATCCACCACGCATCCGCCGTCGTGCGCGGCCGCCGTCACGCATGGGTCGTCTGCGATCTCCCGTTCGGCAGCTATCAGCAATCCCGCGAACAGGCCTTCGCCGCGAGCGCGCGCGCGCTGCAGGAGAGCGGCTGCGATGCGGTCAAGATCGAGGGCGGCGCGCACATGGCCGACACGATCGCCTTCCTCGCCGAGCGCGGTATTGCCGTCGTCGCCCATATCGGGCTGACCCCGCAATCGGTGAAAAAGTTCGGCTCCTACGGCAAACGCGGCGTCGATCCGGCCGGCCGGCAACAGCTGCTGCAGGATGCCGGGGCTGTCTGCAATGCCGGCGCGGTCTGCCTCGTGCTGGAGAATATTCCGGCCGACCTGGCCGCGGAAATCACCGCGACCGTCGCGATCCCGACCGTCGGCATCGGCGCCGGCTCCGACTGCGATGCGCAGGTGTTGGTCTTCAACGATCTGGTCGGCCTCTCCGATCACAATCCGCCGTTCGCGCCGGCCTATGCGCAGGCCCGCAGCCTCATGCATGAGGCGATTGCCAGCTGGTGCACCGATGTCCGCCAGGGGCGCTTCCCGCGATGAACATTATCGAACAGGCCCCGGTGCTGCGCGCCCGGCTGCAGGAGATGCGGCAGGGCAAGCGTGTCGCGCTCGTGCCGACGATGGGCTGCCTGCACGCAGGCCACCTGAGCCTGATCGAGCAAGTGCGCGCAGCGGCCGATATCGTCGTGGCCAGCATCTATGTCAATCCGCTGCAGTTCGGGCCGAACGAGGATCTGGAGCGCTATCCGCGCACCTTCGACGCCGATGCGCGCGCCTGTCGCGAGGCCGGCGTCGATCTGCTGTTTCATCCGGCCACGCTCTATCCCGAGCAGGGACCGGCCGTCACGCTCACCACCTCCGGCCTGACCGACTGCCTGTGCGGCGCGGCCCGCCCCGGCCATTTCGACGGCGTCGTCACCGTCGTCAATATCCTGTTCAATATCGTCCGGCCCGATATCGCCATATTCGGCGAGAAAGACTGGCAGCAACTGGCCGTGATCCGCCGCATGGTCGCCGATCTTCAGATGCCGATCGAGATTCTCGGCGGCACCATCGTGCGCGAGCCGGACGGACTGGCCATGAGCAGCCGCAACCGCTACCTGAACAGCGCCGAGCGCCGCCGCGCTGTCGCGCTGTCGCAGGCGATGCAGGCGATGCGGCAGGCAGCAGAGCGCGGCGAGCGCGATGCCGGGGCTCTGAAGCAAATCGGCGCGGCTATCCTCGATGACGCCGGCACAGAGACCGAATACCTAGAGATACGCTGCGCGGCCACGCTGGAGCCGGTAGAGCGGCTCGACGCGCGGCCGGCGCGCGCCTTTATCGCCGCCCGCATCGGCGGCACCCGCCTGATCGACAATATCTCGCTAGACCATACCGCGCTGGAGCCGATAAGCCCGGCCATCAGCCCGGAGGAGACCCGATGACACTGACCATGCTGAAATCCAAAATCCACCGCGTCACCGTGACGCATGCCGAGCTGGACTACGAAGGCTCATGCGCCATTGACCAGCAGCTGATGGAGCAGGCCAATATTCTGCCGTTCGAGCAGCTGCACATCTACAATGTCGCCAACGGAGAGCGTTTCACGACCTATGCGATCACCGCTCCGCGCGGCTCGGGCACGATCGGGGTCAACGGCGCGGCCGCCCATAAAGCGGCCCCCGGCGATCTGCTGATCATCTGCACCTATGCGACGATGGATGCGCATGAGGCCGCGCATTTCAATCCGGTGCTGGTCTATGTCGATGCGGACAATGCGATCACCCACACCAGCCACGGCCACCTGGCCGCGGCCTGAGCGCAGCCGGCCGTGCGCTATGCGATCAGCAATGTGGCGGTCGGCCTCGGAGACGCGCGCGACGCAGTCATCGCGGCGCTGGCCCGGCGGCTGGGCGTGCAGCCGGATCGGATCGAAAGCGCCGTCTGCGTGCGACGGGCGCTGGATGCGCGCAAAAAGAGCCGCATCCATTTTGTCTGCACCTATGAGGTCGAACTGGAGCGCCTGCCCAAACCGCTGCCGCCGCATACGCGGCTGATCGAACGCCCGATCCTGCAGCCGACCTGTCCGGAGGTCTTCGCAACGCCTGTCCGGAGCAATATCCGGGCCGTCGTCGTCGGCGCCGGGCCGGCCGGCCTGTTCGCCGCACTGGCGCTGGCCGAGGCCGGCGCGCAGGTCTCGCTACTGGAGCGCGGCAAGCCGGTGGAGACGCGCATGCGCGATATCGGCCGCCTGCGCTCGCGCGGCGAACTGAATCCGGAGAGCAATATCTGCTTCGGCGAGGGCGGGGCCGGCACCTATACCGACGGCAAACTCTATACCCGCATCAAGCACCCCTACCTGCGCCATGTGCTGCACACCTTTGTCCGCTTCGGCGCGCGTCCCGATATTCTGGTCGATGCGCATCCGCATCTGGGCACCGACAAGCTGGTGCGCATTGTCCGCAATATGCGCGAGCAGCTGCTCGCGCTCGGCGTGGATTACCGCTTTAACGCGCGCGTCGATGATCTGCTGATGCAGGGCGACAGGGTCGCCGGCGTACGCACTGCAGACGGCAACGAGACCGCCGCGACGCATGTCATTCTGGCCACCGGCCACTCGGCCCGCGACACATTCGAGCGGCTGCGGCAGCTGGGCATACGGATGGAGGCCAAAGCGTTCGCTGTCGGCCTGCGCGCCGAGCATCCGCAAGCGCTGATCAATGCGATCCAGTTCGGACGCATGGCCGACCACCCGCAGCTGGGCGCGGCCGAATACAGCCTGACCCATCAGGTCGCCGACGCCCGCCTCGGCAAACGCGGCGTCTACTCATTCTGCATGTGTCCGGGCGGACTGATCGTGCCCTCGCCGACCGAGGCCGGCATGATGGCTGTCAACGGCATGAGCAATGCCAAGCGCGGCGGCCGCTGGGCCAATTCGGGCGTCGTCGTGCAGGTTACCCCCGACGACATCGTCCGCCACGGCCAGCGCCGCGATCCGTTGATCGGCATCGAGTTCCAGCGCCGGCTGGAGGCGGCCACCTTCGCCGCCGCAGGCAGCCGCTACGCCGCGCCGACGATGCGCCTGACCGATTTCGTCGCCGACCGGGCCAGCGGTACGATCGCCGCCACCCGCTTCAAGCCTGCCGCCATTCCTGCCGATCTGCATGAATTGCTGCCGGCATGGATCGCCGCGCCGCTGGTCGACGGCTTGCGCGGCTTCGATCGCAAAATGCGCGGCTATATCAGCGACGAGGCCAACCTGCTCGGCTCGGAGACCCGCACCTCGTCGCCGGTGCGCATCGAACGCGGCGCGGATATGCAGAGCGTCAACGCCGCCGGTCTCTATCCGGCCGGCGAGGGAGCGGGCTATGCCGGCGGCATCGTCAGCGCCGCCGTCGACGGCCTCAAGGCCGCCGCCGCGATTCTGCAAACGCAGCAGCCCTGACAGACTTGCCGGGAGGCAGGTTCAACACTCCGCCGCATTGACTCACTCCGGCCTCACAGCCTGGATAACAACTTGATCGCAGTACCTGCCAGATCCTTGATATTGTCCACCAGAGCGGCGGTCCGCCGGTTTTCATCGCCGGATTGATTCACGATTTGCATCAATTGAACCATTTTCGTTTTGTCGGCTGTGTCGGGAAAGAGTCGCTTAATCTCCTCCTCCTTCAAACGCGTCAGCGTCGCAATTTGCGCGGCCAGTTTTGCGTCAGTCTCATCGGCTGCCTCTCCAATCTCCACATCAATTACATCCCAGTCAATTGCCATCACATACCTCCAAGCGCCTCTCTGACCTTATCGACAATAGCCTGAATTTTTTCCCTGTTCTTTTCGAACGCATCCTTGCCCGACACAATCCTGGCTACGATTTCATCCGCCTTACCCATATATGCCGCCAGCTTTCCATCCACTTTCATGAATTTCAGGATCCGGTGCTGGCGCTCCTTGACCGATACGACGGAATCGAGATAGGCAGTCAGCGTCGCATTGGCCGCGAGCATCTGATCATAATGGCGACTGAGATGCGCTGCCAGCAACTGCTCCATCTGGTCGACGGGCTCGATGAGCTGCAAACGTTTTTCATTGATTCTGTGCTGCAGGCGCGGCCCCAGGCCGACAATAAACTCGAACCGTTCCTGTTTATCCCTGCTGCGCGCAACCTTGTCCCACGCATCCTTAATGGCCGGCTTATTCAATACTGTGTTGGCAAATGCAGGAATCCAGACCGTGGCAATGAACTCATCGATACGATCGCGCTTTTCATTCATATACTGATGCAGCAGGGCCAGATGGGCCTACCTGGCCTCAACAATCTGCTTGCCGATCTCCGCAGACAACTCCGGCGCCTGCTCCGGCACCGAGACGCACCCGGATAACAGCAACATACAACTCGCACAGAATGACCAGCATAGCGCCCTCAATTTCATCTCAGCCCCCCGTCAGCCGTTTAAACCGGCAACCTCAAAACATAAACCATTCCTTGCGCATCTGCTGTCCCATAATTATGGGATAGCAGCAGATATCGCATAGATCAGCCATGGACCAGCCCCAACTGGCGCGCCTCGAACACCGTCTCGGAACGGGAGTGAACCTGCAACTTCCTGTAAATATGTTTGGCATGCGTCTGGATCATCGACAGCTTGCAGCCGAGCAGCGCAGCCGCCTCACTGTAGCTGTAGCCTCTGGCGAACATATTCAGTACTTCAATCTCCTTGCAGGAGAGACGGATACTATCATCGCCGCCGGATCCCGCCTCCGCCAGATCCGACTGTCCGGATGATCGCTCTAGCAGCATTTCGATCTCGGCCAGATCCCTCGCCATGCAGGCATGCAGCGCATTCAGACGCTGATAGACAAGCCGTACTGCGTCGTGCTCCGACTGCGTCAAACACGACTGCATCACCGGTCGCAGTTCGCGGCTGTAGAACTGCACCTGCGCCCGTAACGTTTCCAGATTGATTGTCCGGTAATAGAGCCGATCCATCAGCATTACCTCCCCCCTGCAATATCTTAAACAGGTATAGACCAGTTGCAGATTCATTGCAACCGCACGCTTGCGTTCGCAGTCCGGCGCGGACATGCTTTCGAGCATGCAGACAGAGCGACATTTCGACCCGGCGGAGATCGCCAAATTCGAGGCCATGGCCGAGGAGTGGTGGGATCCGACCGGCAAGTTCAAACCCTTGCACAAGATCAATCCGCTGCGCCTCGACTATATCGGTCGCCAGATGCGCATGTCGGAGGCCGCGATTCTCGATGTCGGCTGCGGCGGCGGCCTGCTGGCCGAGAACACGGCCGCGCGCGGCGCGACAGTCACCGGCATCGACCGCTCGCCGCGAGCGCTCGGGGTCGCCCGCCTGCACAGCGAGCAGTCCGGCGTGGCTGTCGAGTATGTCGAAACCGATGCCGAGAGCTGGGCGGAAACCCACCCGGAGGCCTATGACGCAGTCACCTGTCTGGAGGTGCTCGAACATGTGCCGGATGTGCCACGCACCATTGCGGCCTGCGCATCGATGATCAAACCCGGCGGCCACTTCTTCTTTGCCACGCTCAACCGCAACCCTGTCTCCTATATCAAGGCAATTCTCGGAGCCGAATATATCCTCGGCTGGCTGCCCAAAGGCACCCATGAATATGCCAAATTCATCAAGCCGTCGGAGATGAACAGCGCCCTGAAGGCGGCCGGCCTGGAGATGCGCGACCTCAAAGGGCTGAGCTATGCAATGCTCAGCGACCACTTCTATCTGAGCGACGATCTCTCGGTCAACTATCTCGGCTACGCAATCAAGCGCCAATAAATCAGCCCCCCAACTCGCAGAGTGCACAGGCGGAATCTGTAGGCTAGCCTGCCCCGCCATGCGCCGCCCCGTTTCCAACATTTGCATCGCCCTGCTGCTGTCGGCGCTGCTGCTGACCACGCAGGCAGCGAACGCCGCCGCTGTCGATATCGATGCCGACCGGATCAGTCGCACGGTCGACGGTGTGATCATTGCGCAGGGCCATGTCGTCATCCGGCGCGCCTTCGACACGCTCAGTGCCGACCGCGTCACCTACCGCAGCCGCGAACACCTGCTGGAGGCGAAGGGGCATGTGATTATCTCATCCGAGCAGGCGCAGATTCAGGCCGAAGAGGCGATCATGCATACCGGCAGCCGGGCCGGCCGCATGACCAGAGCCGTCATCACGCTGCCGGGCGGCGAGCGACTGAGCGCAGCCCGGGTCAGGCGCATCGATGACAACACCTATGAAGCCGACGAGCTGACCTTCTCCGCCTGTCCGATCGATCAGGAGTCGTGGCGCATCGCCGCAGTACATGCGCTGCTCGATCAGCGCGACGGCAGCCTGACCGCGACGCACAGCCGCTTCGAACTGTGGGGCGTGCCGGTGCTCTATGCGCCGTGGTGGCAGCAGCCGCTGAAGCGCAAATCCGGCCTGCTGCTGCCGAACTTCGCCAGCGGCAAGCGGCGCGGCAGCGAGATCTCGCTGCCCTACTATCTCGCGCCGGCCGCCAACTGGGATGCGACGCTGACGCCGCACTGGATGAGCGCGCGCGGTTTCATGGGCGAGACGGAGCTGCGCCATGTCTCGGCGCTCGGCAGCGAGCGCATTGTCGCCGCCGGCATCCACGACAGGGTAATCGGCAGCAATCGCAGCCGTATACAGGGCGACATCCGCTGGCGACTTCCGGCCGGGCTCTACTTCGATGCCGCCGGCGATCACGTCAGCGACCATAACTATCTGGCCGACTACGCCACCGGGCGCGAAATCAGCGCCATCTATCTGCGCAGCCGGGCCGCATTATCGCAATCACTGCAATATGACGCTTTCAGCGGCGACTGGATGCTGCAGGCGGTCCATCAGCAGAACATGTTGCTCGCCAGCAATGCAACGATGCTGCAGATCCTGCCACAGCTGCAGAGTCGGATGCAGTGGGCGCTCGGCCCGCGCGCAACCCTGCATCTGGATCAGCAGAGCACCCGTTTCGACCGGCGCAGCGGCATCGATGGCTGGCGGGTGCATCTGCACCCCTATATCGAGCTGCCGTGGGAGCTGGCCGGCGGCGGCCTGGCCGCTACGCTCTCCGGCGGTATGCAGCATACCCGCTACTGGCTGCAGCAGACAGCCGCAGGCCTGAATCGCACGCCGACGCGCACAGCCGGCGAGGCGGCCCTGCAGCTGCGCGCCGATTTCGAGCGCATCAGCGCCGACCGCAGCTGGCGCCATGTGATCTCGCCGATCCTGCGCTTCGACTACGTCAACGCACCCGACCAGAGCGCGTTGCCCAATTTCGATTCGGCCTTCGGCCTGCTGACGTGGAGCAACCTGCTTTCGGGCAACCGCTATTCCGGCTATGACCGGATCGAAAACAGCCGCCGCATCAGCATGCTACTCGAAACACGCCTGCAGGCGAAAGACAACAGCGGCGCGCCCGCCCGTGATCTGCTGACGCTGCGGGGCGGCACAAGCTACGAACTGCTGCGCAACAGTATCGATCAGCGTCTGCGACCGACACCGGCGCGGCCGCTCTCCAATCTGCTCGGCGAGATTACATGGCAGCCGCTGAGCGAGCTGCGTCTCTACAGCAGCGGTCAGTACAACGCGGCTGAGCGCTACTGGGCGACACTGATCTCATCGCTGGACTGGACCCCGGTCGCGAACAGCAGCCTGCATATCGGCTACCATTTTACCGATGCCCGTTATGCGACCGAAACCCGTCTGCTCGATCTGCGCCTGAACAGCCGCCTCGGCAGTCGTTGGCAGGCCCATGTCAGCCTGCAGTATGACGTTTCGTTAAAGCTGTCGCAGCAGACCACCATCGGCCTGCAGTACAACCATGCCTGCTGGACGCTGGGAGTGGAAGGGTACCGCATCAACCGGCGCAGCGGCACCAGCACGGCCGCTAACCTCGGCTTCCGTCTATTGCTCGAATTCAAGGGGCTGGGTAGCGTTGGTTCCTGATAATCACGTGGCCTGCCTGAATACTTCCGGCCCGGCCGCGCTCTTCCTAACCCCCCCTGCCATTGGAGGCTGCATGCATTTCCCCATTCTGCTGGCCACACTGCTGCTGATCGCGCTGCCGGCCAGAGCCGAACCGATCGACAGCATCGCGGCAGTCGTCAATAACGAGGCGATCACCTGCTACGAGATCGCCGAGGACACAAACAATATCCTGACGCAGCTGCGCCAGAGCGGCTCCACATTCATGCCGACCGGCAAAACGCTGCGACAGCGCTCGCTCGATGCGCGCGTCGTCAAGACGCTGCAAGTGCAGCAGGCCAGAAAGCTGGGACTGAAGGTCAGCAAGGAGGAGCTGGAGAAGGCGATCGAAAGCGTCGAATCCGGCAACAACCTACTCCCCGGTCAGCTGAAAGAGGTTCTCAAACAGCAGGGCATCGATTACGAGCAGTATCGCGACAATCTGCGTGACCAGCTGCTGATCAGCAAACTGATCAATGTCGCCGTGCGCAGCAAGCTGCAGATCTCCGAAGAGGCCATCCGCGAATATTACCGCAAATATCTGGCCGTGCCGAAGGCGCGCCGCGAGGTAAAGCTGGGGCAGATATTCCTATCCCTGCCGGCCGAACCGTCGCCCGAACTGCTGGCCAGCGTACGCAACAAGGCGCGCAGCATCTATCAGCAACTGAAGGCCCGCAAGGATTTCGCCCAGATGGTCGCCATCTATTCCGAATCGCCCGACCGTCAGCAGCAGGGCATCATGGGCTGGTTCAGCAAGGGCTCGATCATCCAGCGCTTCGATCCGGCGCTCGATCTGCCGATCAACGGCATCACCGAACCAATCCGTTCGCCGTCCGGCTTCCATATTCTGAAGGTACTCGGCGAGCGCTGGCAAGAGCCGGAACAGCTGGGCGAGAGCTATGACGAGGCGCATGCGCGCCATATCCTGTTGCAGATTCCGGAATCGGCGAACGAGGAGGAGCGGGCCAAGATCGAACAGCGCGCCGCCGCGATCGCCGAGGAGATGCAGGACGCCAGCGACGAGGCCTTCGCAACCCGCGCCAAAGAGGTTTCGCAGGGACCGAGCGCCAGCCGCGGCGGCGATCTCGGCTGGTTCCGCAAAGGGGCCATGGTGCCGGAGTTCGAACAGGCCGTATTTGCGCTGAAACCTGGCCAGACCAGCGACATCGTCAAAACCCGCTTCGGTCTGCATATCATCCGGCTGATCAACAAGCGCCATGTCGATCCGAATTCACTGCAGGCCAATCGCGACAAAATCATTCAGATCCTGACCAATGTCGAGATGCAGGAGCAGCTGCCGCGCTGGATTGCGAGCCTGCGCGCCGATGCGACGCTGCAGTTCATACCCTGCCCGAACGAACTGTTCACCGCTGTTCAACCGGCCATACAGCCCGAGCAGCCGCTGCCGACCGCTGTGCCTGACGCCGAGCTGAAAGGGGCGCTGGAACGCTGGCGACAGGCATGGAGCAGCCGCAACCTGCCGGCCTATTTCGCCGCCTACTCCAATCACTTCAATCCGGGCAAGCACTTTGCCGATCTGGCCGAATGGAAGACCGATCGCGCCCGCCTGATCAGCACTAAACGATATATCCGCATCGGTATCCGCAATGTCAAAATCACCCATCTGGAGGCCGGCCATGTGCGTATCGAGTTCGATCAGTATTATGAGGCCGACAACTACCGAGATCAGGCTCTCAAGCTGCTGCTGATGGAGAAGGAGCCCGGCGGCTGGAAAATCGTGCGGGAGATGACCGCCGTTTCCGGCAACTAAGTTCCCGGCCGGATCTGTGAAACCGATTCTGATCACCGTCGGTGAGCCGGCCGGTATCGGGCCGGACTGCATCCTGCGCGCCTGGCAGGCAGAGCCGGATGCGCTGCGCGGCTGCGTCATCTCCGCTCCGGCCGGCTGGCTGCAGTCGCGCGCCGCAATGATCGGCGTGGAAGCAACTGTCACCGGCTTCGATACACTGGCCGATGCCGCAGCAGGGCATGGCGGCCTGCGCTGCTGGAACCCGGCTGCGTACCTGGCCTGCGAACCGGTGACGCCCGGCGCGCCGTCTGCGCAGACAGCCGCCGCCGTCGTGCGCTGCATCGAGGCGGCCGCCGACGCCAGCCTGAACAGCCGCGCCGCGGCACTGGTCACCGGCCCGATCGAAAAGGCCGTACTGCGCAGCGCCGGCTTCTCGTTCCCCGGCCACACCGAGTTTCTGGCCCATCTGGCGGCGGTCGCAGGCCGCGCGCCGGACGCCGATCATTTCGCGATGATGCTGGCCTCCGACCAAATTCGCGTCGCGCTGCTGACCACGCACCTGGCGCTGCGCGATGTCGCCGGGCGCATCAACAGAGCGGATACGCTAAAACTGATCCGCATTGTCGATCTTGATCTGCGCCGCCGCTTTGCGATCTCCGCGCCGCGCCTAGCCCTCTGCGCGCTGAACCCGCATGCCGGAGAACAGGGCCATTTCGGCCGCGAGGAGATCGACATCCTGGCGCCGGCCGCAGCGGCCGCGCGCGAACAGGGCATCAATATCTCCGACCCGCTGCCGGCCGATACGGTCTTCTCGGCCGCCGCGCGCGCGCAGTACGATGCAATGGTCTGCTGCTATCACGATCAGGCGCTGATTCCGCTCAAGGCGCTGAGTTTCGGCAACTCGGTCAATGTGACGCTGGGCCTGCCGTTCATCCGCACCAGCGTCGACCACGGCACCGCGCTTGACCTGGCCGCCCGGCCGGGCGTATCCTGTTCTAGTCTGCTGGCTGCGATCGCAATGGCACGGCGCATGAGCGGATCATAGGTTTATTTCAGGGCTCGAACCCGTCACAGGAGGTGCCATGCAGATCAATCAGCTCGCCGGTCAGATTCTGCTCGCATCCCCGTCGCTGCAGGACCCCAGTTTCCGCGATGCCGTCGTGCTGGTCTGCCATCATGACGATGACGGCTGCATGGGGCTGATCATCAACCGCCCCCGCGCGATCGGCATCGCTGACGTACTCGAGGATCTCGGCATCGACCTGACCCGCCCGACCAATGACGCGCTGCCCTGCGTCTATGAGGGCGGTCCGGTGGACGACTTCAGGGGCTTCGTACTGCATGACGGCTGGCACATCTATGAATCGACGATGCAAATTACGCCCGAACTGCACCTGACCGCATCGCGCGACGTACTCGAAGCACTAGGGCGCGGCGACGGCCCCGAACACTTCATGCTGATTCTGGGCTATGCCGGCTGGCATGCCGGCCAGCTGGAGAGCGAGCTCTCCAATAATGACTGGCTGATCGCGCCGGCCAGCCACCATATCGTATTTCAGGAGCCGCCGGACAGACGCTGGGAGCTTGCAGCTCGCTGCATGGGCATCGAGCGCAGCCAGCTCTCCAGCCAGGTCGGCCACGCCTGAGGAAATGCCTTTAAGGGGATGCTGATTAAAGGCATCCTGCCTGTAATCAGCCCGGAAAGGGAAAAGTGTGGTTTTACCTTTCCTTATACAAGTTGCACGCATCCCGCCCGAAGGGGGCCATGCACGGATGCATGGCATGAAATCAACCACTTACGTGATTGATTTGATTCGCGCTCTCCTGCCCCTCATCTGTTGGCGACATCGCCGGTTCATGCACCTATCCTGCTGAATAATGATTGATGCGCGAAATCACGCCTCACGACAGCAGCGCGCTGCAGTGATCCCGGATCGCAGCGCTCAACGGCTCGCCGATATCGAGCATTAGCCCCTCATCCTCGGCCTCGATCATAATACGCAGTTTCGGTTCGGTGCCGGACATGCGCACATTGATGCGACCGTTGCCGCCAAGCCGCTCCTCGGCATCGGCAATCAGCGCCTGTACCTGCTCGTCAGCGAGCACATCGCGACGCTCCGGCAGCAGGATATTCCACAGCTTCTGCGGGAACAGCGTCATACCGGCAGCCATCTCCGACAGCGGCTTGTCCTGCTCGCTCATCGCCGAGAGCAGCTGCAGGCCGGTCATCAGGCCGTCGCCGGTCGTGTTATGGTCGAGCAGAATCATATGGCCGGACTGCTCGCCGCCGATATTGCAGCCGAGCGCGCGCATCATCTCCAGCACATAGCGATCGCCGACCGCGGCCCGGTGCATCGTCAGCCCCAGTTCGCCGAGATAGCGCTCCAGCCCCATATTGCTCATCAGCGTCGTCACCACGCCGTCGCCGTTCAACGCGCCCGCGCCATGCGCATGTTCGGCCAAAATCGCAATCACCCGGTCGCCGTCGACAATATTGCCGTCCGCATCGCAGGCGATCAGACGGTCGGCATCGCCATCGAGCGCCAGCCCGATATCGGCGCCCGACTCGACCACGCGCCGCATCATCGATTCAGGATAGGTCGAACCGCATTCGCGATTGATGTTGTAGCCGTCAGGCTCATTGTGCATCGCAATCACATCGCAGCCGAGCTCCTGCAGAATGCGCGGCGCAACATCATAGGCGGCGCCGTTGGCGCAATCGATCACCACCTTGAAGCCGTCCAGACGCATGCCGCGCGGCAGCGAGCTCTTGAGAAACTCGATATAGCGGCCGCGCGCATCATCGACGCGGGCCGCCTTGCCGATATCCAGCGCCGGCGGCAGCGGCGGCAGTTCGTCGATGCAGGCCTCGATCTCCAACTCGATCGCATCGGGCAGTTTGAACCCGTCCGCACCAAAAAACTTGATACCGTTATCGCCGGCCGGATTGTGCGATGCCGACAGCATGACGCCGGCATCGGCGCGCAGGCTGCGGGTCAAATAGGCCACGGCCGGCGTCGGCACCGGGCCAACTAGCAGCACATTCATCCCCTGCGCCGTCAGCCCGGCGCACAGGGCCGACTCGATCATATAACCGGAGAGGCGCGTATCCTTGCCGATCAGAATATGGGGCTGATGGGCCAGATGACGGGTCAGCACATGCCCGGCCGCGCGGCCGAGCGTCAGTGCAAACTCGGCCGTCATCGGACTCCGGTTGACCGTGCCGCGCACGCCGTCGGTACCGAAATATCGTCTCATGGTTCACTCCCTGTCAGCGGATGACTGCGCGGCTTCAGCTGCAGCACCCCCTGCACGATAATATCCACCTTGCCGCCGGCCAGCCGGATCGCCTTGCCGGACGGGCTCTCGATGCCGGTCTTGATCTCGAACGGACCGGCCTTGAGCTCCGGCCGGATCGGCGTCGTATCAACAGCGCGCAGCGCCTCCAGCCACACCTCCGGGCCGGTCAGCTCCACCTTGTCCGGCCGAATGCTGATCTGCAGCGCCTGCCAGGCGGCTGGCAGTTCAAA
>CAYSMR010000002.1:0-33025 GCA_964432195.1 uncultured Zetaproteobacteria bacterium
GCAGCTTGGCAACGGCCGGCGGCTGTGGTCGGATTGGCCGCATGAAGATGTTATTCGACTTTTTCCCCGTACTGCTCTTCTTTGCCGCCTACAAGATGTACGACATCTATATGGCGACCGCCGTGCTGATCATCGCCTGCACGATCCAGACCTGCGGCCACCGCATCATCAAGGGGCGCTTTGAAACCTCCCACCTGATCACGCTGGCGCTGGTCGCGCTGTTCGGCGGGCTGACGCTGATCCTGCAGGATGAGGTGTTCATCAAATGGAAGCCGACGGCGATCAACTGGCTGTTCGCAATCGTATTCATCGGCTCTCAGTTTATCGGCGAAAAGTGCATCATCGAACGAATGATGGGCGCGAATATCACACTGCCGGTGGCGATCTGGACTCGGCTGAACATCGCCTGGGCGATCTTCTTCGCAGCACTCGGCGCGCTGAATCTCTATGTCGCATTTTCGTTTGACACCGACACCTGGGTTAATTTCAAGCTGTTCGGCCTGATGGGGCTGACCTTCACCTTTATCATCGCCCAGAGCCTCTACCTGCTCCCCTATCTCAAGGAGGCCGAGGCCGCCGAACGCGACGCCTCCGGCGATTAGGGTGGTGCGACAACTCGACTTTGGTGGCCGGATTCCGTACCCTGCGCCGCGTTGAGATGTGAGGTGATCGTAGCATGGCGGATTCGATGACAGGAGCAATACTGGCGCTGGCGGACGGACGCATATTCCGCGGCCAGGCCATGGGCGCGATCGGCAATACGGTCGGCGAAGTCTGTTTCAACACGTCGATGACCGGCTATCAGGAGATCCTCACCGACCCCTCCTATACCGATCAGATCATCACATTCACCTATCCGCATATCGGCAATGTCGGCATCAATGCCGACGATATGGAGTCCGACACAATCGCCGTACGCGGCTGCATTGTGCGCGCGCCGGCCCGGATCACATCGAACTACCGCGCCGAAGAGGATCTGGACGGCTGGCTGAAAACGCACGGCATTGTCGGCATCTCCGATATCGATACGCGCGCGCTGGTGCGCCACCTGCGCGATCACGGCACCCAGAACGGCGTCATCGCCTCGGACGGCATCAGTGCGGACGACGCCGTCGCCATGGCCCGCGACTGGGCAGGCCTTGAAGGGCGCGATCTGGTCGGCCAGGTCAGCCGCAGCAATCAGGAACAGTGGCGGCAGGGCAGCTATGATCTGGACCGGACAAGCTACAATAAACCGGCCTGCGACAAACATGTCGTCGCCTTCGACTTCGGCTGCAAACGCAATATCTTCCGCAAGCTCTCCGATCGCGGCCTGCGCGTCAGCATCGTGCCGGCATCAACTACCGCCGCCGACGTGCTGGCCATGCAGCCGGACGGCATCTTCCTCTCCAACGGGCCGGGCGACCCGGCCGCAGTCGGCTATGCGGTGGAGACGATTCGCGAGCTACTCAAGCACGATACGCCGATTTTTGGCATCTGCATGGGGCACCAGCTGCTGTCGCAGGCGCTGGGACTGTCGACATTCAAGCTCAAATTCGGCCATCGCGGCGGCAACCATCCGGTCAAGGACGAGACCACCGGCAAAATTGAAATCACCAGTCAGAACCACGGCTTCGCCGTCGCTGACGATCACATCCCGGAGCATGTCGAGATCACCCACCGTTCGCTGTTCGACGGCACGGTCGAAGGGCTGCGCGTCAAAAACAGACCGGTCTTCTCGGTGCAGTATCACCCCGAGGCGAGCCCGGGTCCGCAGGACGCCGACTACCTGTTCGACCGTTTCGCAGCACTGCTCAACAACTAAGGAAGCGCTGATTAATCCAGCGCTCCCCTAATTAATCAGACAACAGCGCGGCCCGGAGGGCCGCACTATCTTGCATCGCTATTTACAGCCGATCACAATCAGCTCGACAATATTCTCGCGGTACTCCAGCCAGGAGTGACGCGACACCGGATTGCCGAACGGGTTGATAATAATCTGGAACTGGCGCAGGCAGGAGAAATCCTCCTCGCGCGGGAACAGCTTACGGATCGCATTCTGCAGCGGGTCGGACCAGAGGAAGCTCTCCTTCAGGCGATAACCGATCCAGACATAGCCCAGCTCCAGCAGATGCGCAGCCAGCGCCTCGGCATCCTCGGGCAGAGCTTCCGTCACCTCCAGCGCAAATACATCCATGACATCATCATCGCCGACATCACCGAGCATATCGTCGATGGTATGGCGCAGCGTGCGCTGCAGCTCGTACGATCCCTCATTCTCCGAGGCATACATATGGAAGCTGGTATGGGCCAGATAGGTGCCGTAGAACTCATCCGGCACGGTCACATGGATCTCCAGCGGGAAGCGGAAACGCTCCAGCTCCTGCTGCAGCAGCAGCGCCTGCTCGCGGTTCTCCAGCACCGGGAAAATATCCGGGCTGCTGCCGTGCTCGCGTACAACGGTGACCAGATGCGACAGCACCGTCGCGATTCCTGCATAGGCGTGCGACTGCATATGACGCGGTCGCGACAGCAGAATTTTATCGACTCCGTCAAGATGGCGACGCAGGAAATTCATGTCGGAGAAGTCCCAGCGCACCAGTTTGGCGGTAATTCGCTCGTTGGCTCCGGGCGTATTCTCAAAGCGGTGGCGCAGATAGCTCAGCTCATCGGCCAGCTCCTCCTCGCTCAGATCATCAATCATCGTCACATGGATCTGTTCATATTCGGCCAGCAGGCGCTGCAGCAGCAGCGGCAGGCTGCCGATCCAGCCGGTAATCAGCAGTTTCAGCGTCGAACCATGCGCAATCGGCCGGATCGCCGGCTCTTCGTTCAGCGGCTGCGGTGACACCTGATCGAACAGACGCTTGATCGTGAAGAATGTCTCGGCATGCAGCGCATTGGCATTGATCGCAATGCCGAGCAGCGACGGAATCTGCTGCGGCAGCCTCAGACGATCGAGCATATAGAGCGGATGCACTTGACCCGATTCATCGGCCAGCGAAACCAGCGTCACGCCGCGCAGCAGCAGCCGCGCCGCCAGCGCCTTCACCGGCATCGAACGGCTGCCGTCGGGCAGGCTCAGATGCACCTCGCCATCCACCAGAGACAGCGTGCCGCCCCATTCGCAGACCTGCAGCGCCGACTCCTCGGTGCGCTCGGGAATCATCAGCCGTTCGAGCACCTGATCGAAATCGCGATAGACGAGAATATTGCGGAACATATTGGCGCGCACATCCGGCTGCGAATGGATCACGGTCGGCTTGTTGTAGAAGTCCTGCGTATCCCAGCCGATCTGCAGCATGTGATGATGCGAGTCCAGATGCGGATGCGCCATGCCCGGCGTGGCATAGTTCAGATAGATATTCGGATTGACCTTGCGGATCGCGATCAGCGAAAACATCGACTGAGCCAGATTATCGGCGCTGTTCAACCCGTCCGGAATCGCAATCACGGCCTGGCGGGCGTGGGCTAGGTTGACCCGCTGCAGCGATGCCACCTCTTCCATATCACCCCAACGGTAGGTGGCCCAGCTGTGCTCGATCAGCTCCTCCGGCATCTTTTCATCCCTGTTCAGAATCACCAGCTTCAGCTTGGAGAAACTGCGCTCGGAGATCGTACGCAACTGCGAGACAATAAACGGCGACACATTCGACCAGCCCAGCATGACCATATGGTTGGTGATGTTCAGCCGCTCATTGCGCAGCTTGGCCATCAGGCCGGAGACAATGCTGGCGCCGATACCGATGAAGAAGGCGAAGATAAATACACCGACAACAACGGCGATGACAGAAAACACCGCAATCTCGGTATTATCGGGATAGTTGACCGAGTTGCCCGGATCGGTAAACAGCCGGAATGCGAACCAGATCGGAGCCAGCATGCCATGGTCTTCCGGATTATTGATGCCGTTGCGATCATAATCGAAGTCGCCCATCGTGAAATGACCAATCACACCGCCGCCAATGGAGAGCACACCGAGCAGCAGCACGATCAGGTTGATCTCCTGTATGAACTGCCCCTCGCGCATCACCTCTTTCAGATTGCGCACAATCACCATCCACGGCCTCAGCAGCCGGATCAGACGCAGCATACGCAGCGCGCCGCCATACGGAATAAACGCAAATGCCGGCACCATGACAATCGTCGCCACCAGATCGACGCCCCAGTACATCCACTCCGAGATCTTGTCGCTACGGCTCTCGTATTCAATATTGCGCATGATCAGGAAGCGGATCGCCAGCTCGACGCTGAAAAAGATGATGATAATCCACATCATCGTATCCTCGGCAAAGAACGAGAGCAGAATGATCAGCGAGATCAGCATGCCGTAGGTCGGCGAATACATCGCGCTCTGCAGGTCGATATAGCGGAACATGCGCAACGTACGCAGCAGATAGACCGCACGCAGCAGTCGGGCCGCCGTGGCATCCTGCGCATCGATCGGGATATTTAGCACAGTAATCAACAGCGATGCGATACCGATGATATCGAGGACCAGAAACAGCGCGTCGATCTTCTGATTCAGCGACGAGCGATAGGGATTCGTGCGGCGCTTGTTCTGCATGATTGCAACGCGCATGCCCAGCTCGGCGCAGAAGAACAGAAACAGTGCGCCGGCCAGAATGCGGTTGTGCGTAAATGACAACGCAATCAACCCCATCATCAGAAACCCGAAGCGCGGATGCATCAGAATCCACTCCATATGATGGAAAAACAGCGGCCGATCGCTGATGACCGATTTCAGATCATTCTTTTTCATATCCCTGCTCCATTATCCGATGCGCCTGCTACGACACCGACACCGCTCCACCGCGACACTCCGTTATTGATTGATAGTGCGACAATGGCGCGTGCCGGATCAGCGCACCGAACTGATCCGGCGCGTCAGCGCCTGACTGATCCTGACGGCCTTTTCAGGCGGCAGGAATGAGAGGATCTTGCCCACCTTCTTCTCATCCATAAGCAGGAAAACCTTGACCACTGTGGCCAGCTCCATTTTGGCAATCACCGGCGCAGCCTTGTCTGGCTTCATACCCTCATAGACAGCCGTCAGACGCTTGATCTTCTTGTTCTTGACCTTCGACTCGTCGGCCAGCCGCTGCTGAATGCTCGCCTCCAGCTGCTCCAGCTCAGCGATCCGCTGCTGCAGCTGCTTCTCAGCCTGCTTGAGCGTCTGCTCACGCGTATCCAGCGCTTTGGTGCGCTGTTCGAGTTGCTCGCGATAACGGCGCAGCGATGTCAGCGTCTTGTCCTCGATGACCGGTGCACCCTGCGACAGATCCGATGCAGCGCGCGCGGCCGGAATCAGATAGGCAGCCAGCGCGCCCCACGAATCGACCGGCGCTGTTTCGGTGGCCGGCAATACAGGCTCACCGCCGGCACCCTGTCGGGAGCCATGCGGCGTCACTGCGGTAGCCGTCTGAATGATTGCAAACCGAACAGTTTCAGACTGAGGCGTTGCGGAGTGTTGCGACAGAACCGGTTCCGGGCTCTGCTGCGCGACTTGCAGGCTGTGCGGCTGATTGTCGGCGGTCGCGCCATGCCAGATGCTCAGCCCCGCCTTGGCGCCGAGCAGCAGCCCGATTGTCACAAACAACAGTGTTGTCGACAGATGTTTCATCATCATTACGACGCCGACGCAGCCGCGCGGGTCGCCACCATGTCATCGAGTTGACGCTGTGATTTGTGAGCAGCATGACGGCGTTCCCGGCGCTGCTGCTGATCATGAATACTCTCGTAGGCATGCTGGGTGCGGTAGACTTCGGCAAAACGGGCCAGCAGTGCCTGCTGCTGCTGTTCCACTTCATCGATGGCCGCATGCGTACCGGCCAGCAGCGCCTGCTGCTCCTGCAACGACAGATTGAATGCCTGCAACAGTGCGGCCGCATTGCGATTGCGCATCGCCTGATCGCGCTGCCGGTTGAGCTGCCCGATTCGCGCCTGCGCCTGCTGCTGCTGTTTCAGAATACGCTGTTTGCGGCCATTGAGTTCGGCCAGCTCCATTTCGACCTTATTGCGGTCCTGCTCGCTGAGCTGCGCCAATATTCTGGACGTTCTGAGTTTCATGCAGGCTCTCCTCGTAAGACATCTTGCTTACAAGCTGTAGCAATCGTTGTGCCGATTCCTCATTGCTGCTGAATTCATCGGGTGCCTGCTGCAGAAAACGGCGGATTTCCGGCATCAGCGTGATCACCTGATCGAGCTCCGGATTGCTGCCGGCCTCATAGGCGCCGATCGAGATCATGTCCTCCATGCGCTCGAACATCGACAGCTTGCGCCGCAGCGTGCGCATCGCCTGCAGCTGTTCGGGGGAGGCGAGCTGCTTGTCCAGGCGGCTGACGCTGCGCAGGATATTGATCGCCGGATAGTGGCCCTGTTCGGCCAAGTTTCGATCAAGAATCACATGTCCGTCGAGCACCGCCATCGCCGAGTCGGCGACCGGATCGGCCTGCACATCATCCCCCTCGACCAGCACGGTATAAAAGGCGCTGATATCGCCGCCATTGCCGCTGCCCGGACCGGATCGCTCCAGCAGCTCGGCAATAATCGAGAAACAGGACGGCGTAAACCCCTTGCTGGCCGGCGGCTCGCCGAGCATCAGCCCGATTTCGCGCTGGGCCTGCGCAACGCGCGTCAGACTGTCCATCATCAGCAGCACCCGCTTGCCCTCGGCCCGGAATGATTCGGCAATCGCCGTCGCCATGTGCGCCGCCCGCAACCGCAGCACCGGCGGCATATCGGAGGTCGCGACAATGACGACGCTGTGCTGCAAAGCCTCGCTGCCCAGCGCCAGATCGAGAAACTCGCGCACCTCGCGGCTGCGCTCGCCGATCAGCCCGATCACATTGATCTCGGCGTCCGAATTGCGCGCCAGCATACCCAGCAGACTGCTCTTGCCGACGCCGGCGCCAGCAAACAGCCCCATGCGCTGGCCCCAGCCCATCGGCAGGCAGGCATCCATCGCGCGGATACCGAGCCGCATCTGCGTGTCAATAATATGACGAGCGAACGGATTCAGGCGTTTGCCATGTAACTCATGCGACCAGCCGGCAACCGGCAGCGGCTGCTCGTCCATTGGCTCGCCGAGCCCGTTGAGCACCCGCCCGAGCAGGTGCGGTCCGACCCGGATCGACGGCATGCTCGAAAGCGGCGCAATCGGATCGCCCGGTGTGATGCCGCGCGTGCTGCCGACCGGCATCAGCAGCGTATAATCGCCGCGAAAGCCGACCACCTCGGCCTCGATGCGCAGATCATTGGCGCAGTAAATATGGCAGGCGTGACCGATGCTCGATTTCAGGCCTGTCGCCTCGAGCATCGGCCCAAGCACCTTGTAGACCTTGCCACGCACCGGAAACAGCGGCGGGTGCTGACCGTCAAACAACGACCGGCGCTGCTCCCGGTCCCACAACGGGATCGTCGCCATGACTCAGTCGCCATCCGCCGGGTCCGACTCCTGGAGCAGCAGCGGACGCAGCTGCTCCAGCGCGGCAGTCACGGCCGCGACCGGGTCGATCAGGATATCCTGCTGGCTGGAAATAATGCGGCAGGTGCCGGCGGCGACAGCCGGATCACTGACCAGCGGCATCAATCGCTGCTCTTCATCATCGAGCAGGCGCTTGAATGCAACATAGTCATCGGGCGAGACTGCAACCGACAGATCACCAAGCTGCGGCAGCTGGGCTGCGGCCCGTTTGGCCATCGCCCACAGGTGCGACTGATCCGCCGTCACCGCATCGCCGACAATCTGTTCGGCGATGAAGCCGGCCACATCGACAACCGCCTCGGCAAAGGCGCCCCGGATCTCCGTCAGCTCTGTTTCAACGCCCTGCAGGCTCTGCTGCAATGTTTCTAGAATCTGCTCGGCGCGCTTTTGACCCAGCGCCATGCCGGCCTTTTCGCCAGCCAGATAGGCCTTGTCATAGGCCTCCTTCTCGACGATCTCGGCGCGTCCCTGCACCTCCTTGAGCATCGCTTCGAGCTGCTGCATCCTGTTGGCGCTGCCGGCCGCAGGTGCGGTATCCGGCCCGGGCTGCTCGCCGATCGGCGGATAGGGAAACGCATCCGGCAGTGTCTGGTCAAGCTGCTGATCGTACGGAAACGATAACGGCGTCAGGCGACTCACCGGCTAAACCATATCATCGGCGCTACTCAGCGAAATCGCGCCGTCATCATCGAGTTTACGGATCACCTTCAGAACCGCCTGCTGCGCCTCCTCAACATCAGCCAGCTTCATCGGCCCCATCACCTCCATATCCTCGCGCATGATCTCCGCCGCACGCTGCGACATATTGCTGAAGAAGCGCTCGGCCACCTCCTCGGATGCCCCCTTCAGCGATTTCACCAGATCATCGGACGAGATATGTTTCAGAATTGTCTGGATATCGCGATCAGAGAGCTCTTTCAGATCCTCGAACACAAGCAGCAACCGGTCCACCTGCGTGAACAGCTGCTCATCCTTGTCGCGCAACTGTTCCAGGATCGGCCGCGCCACCTCTTTCTCCAGCCCCTTGAGAATGTCCACAACGCTGACCATACCGTCGAAACTGATACCGGACTCGCCCTGCATATCGGCCAGCTCCTTCTCCAGCGTCTCCTCAATATCGCGCACCAGCTCTCTGGGCACACTCTCGATCTTGGACATGCGCATCACCACCGACAGCTGCATATCCTCCGGCAGCAGCGCAATCACGCGGCTGGCCACGCCGCTGTCAATATTGCCGAGGATCAGAGCGACCGTTTGCGGATGCTCATCGGCGATCGCATTGGCAATCATATCCGGCTTCAGCCGCGACAGCTTCTCCCAGATCGTCAGTGTCTTCGGCGCATTCAGTTCGTTAAGCAGCCGGTCAGCGCGGTCATTCTCGACGGCAAACTTGAACAGCGATACGACATCCTTCTGGGTTGAGCGCAGCAGCGGATCCTCGGAGTGATGCAGCTCCAGATACTCTTCAGTCACGGCGTTAAGTACATCCGCATCGATCTTGCCAAGCTCGGCCATGCGACGACCGAGCCGGCTCAGGGCCTGATCATCCATCCCCTGCACCAGCGGCGCCGATGCCTCCGGCCCGAGCGCGAAGATCAGAATAGCCGCCTTATCCTCACCGGTCAGCTGATCCTTGCTTTTGGCTTTCATGCCGGATCCATCCACTCCCGGAGCACCTTGCTGGCCCGTTCGGGATCCTGATTAATGTTCTGTTTGACCTGTTCCATATTGGCCAGCCGCGCATAGGTCTCCGGCGACATCTGGCCGGGCGCGCCCAGGGCCGGGTGCGTACCCTGCTCGCCCCCTGCGGCCGACTCCTGAATACGCCGGGCCAGCGGCCTGAGCACAAACCAGCCGAGCAGCAGCAGCGCCAGCGCAGCCAGACTGTAGCGCGCCACCTGCATATAGAAGACGCGATTCTCGGCCGCCTGCAGCGCCTCCTCATCGCTCGTGCTGGAGATATCGACCAGCGGCATGCTCTGCACACTGACCGAATCGCCGCGATCCTCGTCATAACCCATTGCCCGCTCGACCAGCTGCTGCAGACTGGCCAGCTCCGCCTTGCTGCGCGGAGTGAAGACCTGCTCGCCCTTGTCATTCGCGGCATAGTGACCACCGACAATAATCGCGACAGAAAGCTTGTTAATGCTGCCGAACGGGATAATCCGGTGCTCATTGGTCGTGCTGATCTCGTAGTTGTTTACATCCTCCAGCCGCTTGGCTCTGTCCTGCGGCGGCTGCGGTGCCGCAACCGAACCGTCGGCATTGACCGGATTACCACCCGGCGTATTCGAAGCCAGTCCTGGCACGCCGAGCGCCGCGCCGCCGGAGGAGGAGCGCTCCTCCGAAATCGACTTGCGGCTGCGCAGCACCTGCTCATCCGGATTATAACGGGTGCTGTTCTGTTCGACATATTCACGATTGATATCAGCGGAGACGCGTACCACAGCCTGCCCCTGCCCGACAATCTGCTCGAGCATGCCGGCCAATCGCTGCTCGAGCCGCTGTTCGAGCCTGGCGCGATACTCCTGCATCGTCTGTCCCTCGCTCATCGGCGCTTCCTTGTCATTGCTCGAGAGCAGCGTGCCGGCAGCATCGACCACCGTGACATTGCTGACATCCAGATCCGGCACGCTGGCCGCGACCAGATTCTGGATCGCCATCACCGACTTCTTCGGCATATGACGGCTGCCCGAAAGCTGCAGCATCACCGATGCGCTGGCCTTGCGATCACGCTCGGCAAATGCCGAGGCCTTTGGCAGCACCAGATGCACGCGCGCTGCAGTGACCTGCGGCATCACCTCGATGGTACGCGCCAACTCGCCCTGCAGCGCGCGCTGCAGATTGATCTTGCGAGTAAAATCGCTGAGACCGAACTCGTTACTCTGGTCAAAGATCTCAAAGCCGGTCGCACCCGACGGTGTCACGCCCTCGCCGGCCAGTTTCAGACGCACCTGATAGACCTGATCCTCCGGCACCAACACCGTGCCGCCGCCCTCGAGACGATAGGGGATATGCTCCTTCTGCAGCATTTCGACCACCGATGCGGCATCCTTTTCCGCCATGCCGGCATAAATCGCCCGATACGGTTTCTCCGACGACCACAGCACCAGACTGATAAAACCGGCCAACATCAGGCTGGCTGCGGCAAACAGCATCACAGTTCTGTATTTGACCAGCATCTCGGGGATGCGGATCGTGCCCCCCTGTCTGCCACCCATCTCCTGCGCACCGGCCTCAATCGGCATCTGCGCCATCGGCGCCGCCTGAGATGGCGACATTTGCGTTTGCCCCTGTGGCATTAAACCATCAGCCATTTCATCTCACCTCTGTCTGTTTTCATTCTTGCTGCGATAGCGCACGCTATACCTGCATCCGCGAAATCTCGCGGTAGGCATCGACAAGCTTGTTGCGTACGCTCATCATCAGCTGGAACGACAGCTCGGCCTTCTTGATCGCCAGCAGCGTCTCCGATGTATTCTTGCTCTCGCCGCTGGCCAGCGCCACGGCCGCCTTGCCGGCTGCCTTGTTGTCATGGTTGACCTGATCGACATAGGCGTTGAGCAGCGCGGCGAAATTGCCATCCTGCTGATCCGGCTTGCTGCTCTGGCCGCCCGCGCCAGCGACTGTCTGGCCGGCACCGGCGATGGACTGATATCCGTGTATATTCATCCTGATCTCCCTGCGAAACTATTAGCGCAACAACTCAAGCGCCTTGAGAAACATGCGCTTGGACGCTTCCATCGTCGTTACATTGGCTTCGAAACTGCGCGAGGCCGCATTCATATCGACCATCTCCTCGACCGGATTGACATTGGGCAGTCGCACCATGCCACGCGAATCGGCATCCGGATGCGACGGTTCGTAGACCTCGCGGAACGGAGAGCGGTCCTCGACAACTGCGGCCGCCCGCACCGACTGCGCGCCGCCGCCCTGGAATGCGCTGTTAAACACATCCGAAAAGGGCTGCCGCTGCGTCACCGCCTGGAACACCACCTGGCGGCGACGATACGGCCCACCCTCGCGGGTATGGGTCGATTCGGCATTGGCGATATTCTCGGCGATCACATCCATACGGGTGCGCTGAGCCGTCATACCGGCCGCGCTGATATGCATCGAACTCAACAGATCATTGGCCATCAGCGGTTGCCCTCCTTGATCGCATTGAGCAGACCGCCCAGCTTGCCCTTGGCCAGCCGCATCGTCATCTCGTACATCAGCTGATTCTCGCTCATGCGCGCCATCTCCTGCTGCAGGTCGACGCTGTTGCCGTCCATCCGCTGGGCCGGACGCGCATCGAACAGACTGCCGCCGAGGCGGCCGCCGGCATTGATATCGGAGAAATGCATGCGATTGGTCGTTGCCGCGTGACCACTGCCGCGGCCCGACTGCTGCTCCGCCAGAAAATCGGCGAACGAGCGCGTATCGGCTCTATAGTTCGGGGTTTCGGCGTTGGCAATATTACCGGTGATCACACCCTGCATCCGTTCTCTCGCAATCAGGGCTGCTTCCAGCCGCTGAAACCCGCTGCCCAACATATCCATGCTATCTACTCCCGACCGGCGTTCCCTCGCACGAATTCGAATCCTGGTTGCGCCCGCTGTTCCGGACACCTGACCTGGTTACGGTTTTGACGCTGCCGCAACCCGCTACAGCAGCTATACAGCAAGCGGCATGCCAGACTCATAGCCATTGAGCTTGTTGCGCAGCGTGCGAATGCTGATGCCGAGCAGCTGCGCAGCTTCAGTGCGGTTGCCCTGCACATGCACCAGCGTTTTCTCGATCAGCGCTCGCTCCATATCGCGGATCGAGACGCCCGGCTGCACGACATCGGCGGCGCTGTCGCTCTCCGGCAATGCCGCCGGCGCATCGAGACAAAGATGCTCGGGCAGCACCTCCTGATCCATCGCCATCAGAAATGCCCGGTGCATACAGTTCTCCAGTTCGCGCGCATTACCCGGCCACGGATAGCGCTGCAGCAGCGCTGCGGCCTGCTCGCTGAGCGCCGGCGCCGGGCGGTGGTACATATCCGAGAAGCGCTGCAGGAAATGGCGTGCCAGCGGCAGGATATCGCCACTGCGACGCCTGAGCGGCGGCAGTGCAATCGTGACCACATTGAGCCGATAGTAGAGATCCTGCCGGAATACCCCCTCCTGCACGGCCTGGGCGATATCGCGGTTGCTGGTCGCGATGACCCGCACATCGACCTTGACCGGCTTGTGACCGCCGAGCCGGTCCACCTCGCCCTCCTGCAGCACGCGCAGCAGCTTGGCCTGCATATGCACTGGCATCTCGGTAATCTCGTCGAGCAGCAGTGTGCCCTGATGGGCCAGCTCGAACTTGCCAGGCCGGGCCGAAGTTGCACCGGTAAATGCACCCTTCTCGTGGCCGAACAGCTCCGCCTCGAGCACGCCTTCCGGAATCGCTGCGCAGTTGATTGCAATAAAGTTCTCATCGCGGCGGTTCGAGCAGGCATGCACATAGCGCGACAGCCGCTCCTTACCGGTACCCGATTCGCCGACGACCAACACCGATGCATTGCTCGGCGCGACCAGAGCAACGCGGTCGAGCAGACGCCGCGTCTCGATATCCTCGGTAATAAATATATTCTGGCCGTCGGCCTGCTTCGGCTGCCGCTCGCTGGCCTGACGGGCCAGTTCGCGCTGATGGCCACTCTTGCGGATATAGATCTCCAGCACGTCATCGGGCACCGGCATCAGACGGTAATCCATTGCCCCCAGATGCATCAAATCGGCAGCGCGCTCGCCCTGACCGTTGTCAGTCAGGATGACAATACTGGCCTGCGGATCGGCATCGAACAGTCGGCGCACGATCGACGGCGAGGTGACCGAATCCCAGATAAAGATCAGCGTTTCAACGCCGATATCACCGTGCGCGCAGTGCTCGGGCAGCGTCTCGATATAAGTCTCCGGCATCAGTCGTCCCAATTGCACCCGCAACTCGGACTCCTGATGAGCAGGAAAGCCGATCATACAGACATTCATTGAAGAGTGGTTCGGTATACTCATGGTTTCATCCCGCTCATGGTTGCATCCCCAACAGTTTTTGCGCCTGCAAGTCCGCCAGCGCCAGCCTGGCCAATGCTGCGAAACGGCCACCATCGCTGCGGTCGATCAGCTTGCGCAACCGCTCCACGCCCTGCTTCAACTCGCCACTACGCAGCTGACAAATACCCATATGATACTGCCAGCCGGCATCCCGCTGCGCCTCCGGCATCTGTCGATAGAGCTCACGCGCCCGCGCAAACTCGCCGGCCCGGAACAGCGCCTCGGACTGACGCGTCAGTCCGCGCCCAGCATCAGCGCCGGCCGTTTTGCGATACTCGCTCCAGGCGCGGGCGGCCTGATGATATTGCGACAGCGCCTCGGCCGTTTCCGCTGTTGCCTGCCAGTAGTGCAGGCGCGACTCTGGCGCCAGATCCTCTGCCGCTACCGAGATCAGCGTCTGACGCGCCAGATCCGCCTGACCGGCCGTCAGCTGCATGCGAGCAACAATCAGCAGCAGCTCCGGCCGGTAGATGCTGAATTCATGCCGATTAAGCCAGCGCATGATTTTCCTGACCCCGTCGGCATCGCGACGATCCAGCCACAGACGAGCCCGTTCCATCATAATACGCTGCCCGCGAATGCTGCGGCGATTCTCGGCATAGAGCTGCTCCAGCATCACCTCGGCGCTGTCGAACAGCATCAACATGCGCATCGCCCGTGCAATACCCAGTCGCAACACCTGCGACTTGCGCGCCTCCGGGCGCAGTTGCGGATAGTGGCACCAAATCGTGACCGCCTTCAGCCACTGGCGCTGCTGAAGCAGCACCATGATATATTTCTGCAGCCACTGCGCGCCCTCGGCCCTCGCTGCGTCGGCAATATGCGAATCGAGCGATGCGCCGGCCCGCGCATAGGCCTCCAGCGCCGGCGCGACATCCACCTTTGCCTGTGCCAGCCGGGCATCCAGCGGCGTAATGCGCGCCCACAAACGCGCCAGGTCAAGCATCGCCTCATCCTCGATCGGGGAGAGCTGATTCGCATCGGCCAGCTTTTTCAATGACATCAATACCGGCAGCAACCGGTCGCGCCGCGTCTCATCGCGGAACTCCAGCATCAGCTTGCGCATGAATGCCTTGCGCCCGATCGTCGTTTCGGCACGGCGGTCAGCCAGAATCGTGTACTCCTTGATTGCATCATCGATTGTACGCGGATCGGCGGCATGGATATCGGCCCGAATCAGGCGCACCATCGCCGAGTGGGAGAGATCGCTGTATTGACGCACAAATACGTTGGCCAGCTGCAATGCCAGCTTGTCCTTGCCGTTGTGGTGAAGCAGCTCGATATAGGTCGCAAACAACTGTGCCTCGTCACGAATCACCTGTGGCCAGTTGCGATAGACCGCATTCAGGGTCTTGAACGCGACATCCAGACGGGATTCGCGACGGTCCACCATCGCCATCCACGCCATGCCGATCGCCTGTTCGCGACTGCCGCTCTCCACCTGCAACCCGTACTGCAGCAGATCACTGCGCGCATAGGCGGAATTATTCATCTGCAGATGGACCCGCGCCATCAGCAGCCAGGCACGGCGCAAATAGTGGGGCTGCTGGTCCTGTGCGATAATCTCCCGCGCCGCTGAAATCGCCTGCTTATGCTCGCCGGCCTGCCACCACAGCCAAGCCTGTTGCCAGCGGAACTCCGGCGCATCCGGCGCATCCGGAAACTCGTTAATCACCGCCTCAAGCGCTGCAATCGCCGGCTCCACCTGCTGGAAATGCTGATGCGTGACGCGCATCGTTTCGGCTTTGGCGATCGTCGAGAGCAGTTCCAGCCGCTCCGATGCGCTCAGGGCAGGCTTCTTTAACGCCCGTCTGGCCGTCACCACCGCCTGTTCAGGATTACCGTTATGCAGAAACGTTCGCGCAGCCTGAATCTGACCGCTGACCGCCGCCTGCGCGACAGGAGAGAGCGCCAGCAACAAAACAAGAGCATATAGAATTCGCAACATGCCCGTCAATTGCAAGATTCATGCCGAAGCGATCCGCTAGCCACTCGCATCGCGGCGGCTACGGCGGCGCACTCAGGAGTCGAGCGGTTGCAGCCCCTTCTTTTTGATCTTTTCGACCAGCGTGGTCCGGTTCATTGTCAAAAAGTTGGCGGCCTGATTCTTGTTCCAACCGAAGCGCTGCAGCGCCGACAGAATCAGATGACTCTCGAACTCATCGACGGTCGCCTTCAGATCGATACTGGAGACCGACTGCACATCCATCTGGAAACTCTGCAACACCCGCTCCCGCTCGCTGAGCATGCGGCTGGGCAGATCCTCCAACTCGATCACCCCCTCCCGCTTCAACGTCGTGACCCGCTCCATCAGATTCTGCAGCTCACGCACATTGCCGGGCCAGTGATAGGCGAGCATCGCCCGCTTCACATCATCCGAGATGCCGGTGATATTCGACTGCTTTTCGGCATTAAAGCGGCTCAGGAAGTGATCAGCCAGCAGGAAGATGTCGTCGCCGCGCTCGCGCAGCGGAGCCAGATAGAGCGGAATCACATTCAGCCGGTAATAGAGATCCTCACGAAAACGACCGGCCTCGATCTCCTTCTCCAGGTCGCGATGGGTCGCCGCGATGACGCGCACATCGACCTGAATACTCTGCTGGGAGCCGACCGGCTCAAAACAGCGCTCCTGCAGCACGCGCAGCAGCTTGACCTGCAGCTTCGGACTCATGTCGCCAATCTCGTCAAGAAAGATCGTACCGCCATTGGCGATCTCGAAGCGCCCCGGGCGGGCCCGGATCGCACCGGTAAATGCGCCTTTGACATGCCCGAACAACTCCGATTCGAGCAGCTCCTCGGGGATTGCACCGCAATTGATCGAGACCAGTGGCTTGCCCGAGCGGCTGCCCGATTTATGCAGCGCCTTGGCCAGCACCTCCTTGCCACACCCGGATTCGCCCGAGATCAGTACAGTGCTGTCCGAATTGGCCAGCAACTTGATCGTCTCCTGCAGCTTGCGGATCGAGTCGCACTGACCAATCAACCCGGTCTCCTGACTGCGCACCTGCTCGCGCAGCGTGACATTGTCCTTCTTCAGCTGCCGAGTCTTCATCAGCTCGCCAATGCGCACCAGCATCTCATCGATATCGAACGGTTTCTTCAGAAAGTCATTGGCGCCAAGCCGGACCGCATCGACAGCGGTATCCACTTCGGCATAACCGGTCATGATAATAATGCCCATATCCGGATCGATCTGACGGAACTCGCGCATCAGGTCGATTCCGTTGCCGTCGGGCAGACGTACGTCGAGCACGGTCAGGTCAAATTTACCCAGCGACATCGCCTCGCGGGCGCGCGTCGCATTGGCCGCGCTGGTCACATGGAAACCGGCCGACTCCAGCGCCTCCTGCAGAATCAGGCGAAAATCTTCATTATCTTCAACCAGCAGGATAAATGTGGATTGCTTCACGAACTCGGTCCCCCCCCCTTGCAGGCATACGCCAGTGAATCACAAGTCAAAATAATGACGCGCCTGACAAAAAACACAAGTTTTTCTACATATCGCTGCATCACCAAGCCACGCTGCACATCAATGGCAGAACACAGTCGCATCTCTCTTCGACCAATTTTACCGCTGCGACAGAGCTGTGACGGCGACCTGCATTATTTTCCTCGGCGGCGGGCTAAAGTTCGCCTGCTGCCGACCGATAGAACTAACTGAACAGGCACGCGCCTATTTTTAAAGGACAGTGGAACGGAGGCATACAATGGCCATTAGCGTACAACCGGTCGATGGGCTGATCAACCGACTGCTGCAGCAGAACAGCCGCCCCGCCTCTGCCACTGATCGCAAAATGGAGAGCCATACAGCCCCGACCCAGGACCAGGTCAGCATATCACCCCGGGCGCAGTCACAGGCAGTCACAGGCCCGTCACAGCACAACACCGGCGGGAAGGCGTTGGAATCACACTTGCTTAACCTGTATAAAATGCATGATTCGTATGGAGCATAGACGTGACCCGATCCCGGCTGCTGCTGGCAGAAGATGACGAGGCGCTGGCCTCGCTACTGGAAGAGTATTTACTGGAAGCGAACTATGATGTCGTTGTACATCATCGCGGCGATGCTGCCATTGAGGCTGTGCGCCACGCACCGTTCGACCTGATTCTCAGCGATATTGTCATGCCAGGTGCGGACGGGCTCGATCTGCTGCGCTATGTCAAGGAACATGAACTCGATACGCTGGTGCTGCTGATGACCGGCTATTCCGGCATCGAAAACGCACTGCATGCCGTCGAACAGGGCGCATATGATTTTGTCAGCAAACCGTTCCAGCTACCGGAGATCCGCGTGCGGCTCGATAATGCCGCGCGCTACCAGCAGCTGCTGCGTCAGTTCAGGGGGCTCAGCGGCGCATCATCGAAGCCGGTAGAAGGCAGACAGCCCGGCGGTTTGATGGTGGTTCGGGCCTACGGCCAGAATGCGGCGGGCGGACGCTGATGCAACAGCTGTTAATTATAGAAGACCAGCCGGCCGTACGCGAAGTCGTCGCCGAAATCGCGACCGAGATCGACGGTCATATCGAGATCACCCAGGTCGGCAGCCTCGATGAGGCCCGGCCGCTGCTCGCCTCCTGCCACTGGGACGGCGTGATTACCGACATGAGCTTGGGCGACGGCAATGCGCTGGAATTTTTCGCCGACCTCTGTAACGACGGATTCCATATGCCGCCGACGATTCTGATGAGCGGCTTTCTGACATCGGCGCGCATGGCGCAGGCACTGGAGCTCGGCATTGAGCATGTGCTGGCCAAGCCGTTTGCCCCCAATGTGCTGCTCGACTGCCTGAACAAGATGCTGCATGTCGGCAATCCTCGTGCTCGCGGCAGCACCAAGCCGGCCCGCATAGCGCGCTCGTCGGACCGGCTACTGCCGGAGATGTTCGAGATGGATCGACGGCTCGGCCTGCTCTACCGCATGTTCGACGAGATGCCGGCCGAAAAAGATGTCTCGGCTGTCTGCGCGCGAGCGCTGAATCTGGCCATGGAGCTGGTGCATGCCCATGCCGGCTATCTGGCCCTGTTCGAGCGCCAGCAGAACCGGCTCGTACTGGTCGCCTCCGAAGGGATGGAGGGCGTGCCGGCTTCCTGCAGCCTCGACGAGACCGTATTCCAGCCTCTGGTCACCGGCGAGGAGGAGCTGTACCAGACAGCATCTGACAATACCACCCAAATCTGCTGGCCGGGCGTTGATCAGCGCTGCTTTGTCGCCGTGCCGGTGCGCCTGCAGGGCATCTCGATGGGCGTGCTCTGCCTGATGCATCCGGGCAGCGAAATGCCGCTGAAGAGCGAAACCCGCCAGATGCTCGGCCTGCTGGTCAAGAAGCTCGACACGCTACTCGACAACCGCGCCGTGCATGCTGCACTGGCCGCCAACATGCGCGATACGCTGATCGCGCTGGTGCGCTCACTGGAGGCGCGCGACCGCTATACGCGCGACCATTCAGCCCGCGTAGGCGCCTTGGCAGCCACCTTCGCTACCGATCTGGGGCTGGATCAGGACCATGTCGACCTGATCCGCACCGGCGGCCTGCTGCACGATATCGGCAAATGCGGCATCCCCGACGCAGTACTGCTCAAGCCCGGCCGTTATACTGATCAGGAGTTTGCGATCATGAAGGCGCACCCGGCCATCGGCGACAATATCCTCTCAAACATGGACACGATGGTGCGCGAACGGTTGATGCTCCGCCATCACCACGAGCGCTATGACGGCTTCGGCTATCCGGACAAGCTGGCCGGCGAGCAGATCCCGTTCGATGCGCGCATTGTCTGCGTCGCCGACGCGATCGATGCGATGACCACCCACCGTGTCTATCGTATGGCACGCCCGATTTCGTTCTGTCTGGAGCAGCTGAAGGCCAATTCTGGCACGCAATTTGATCCTCAGGTCGTAGAAGTGGCCATTGCCGCAATCAAACGCGGCGAGGTCAGGACGCAGGCCGAGGAGGGCAACGCCGGCCAGAACGGCGTGATGCCGCTCTCCGCCCTGATTTCTGTAAAAACCGAGGTGCGCAATTATGCCTGAAGCAAACAACGATCACGGCCGGCTGGATTTCAGAATCGATGATGTCATTCCGGTCAGCGACAAAAAAATGACAAGCGACGAGTTCGAACTGTGCAAAAACAAGGTCGGCATCCGTTCCCGCCAGAACAGTATGCTGCGCCAGATGGTTGGCCGCGACATCTTTGCCGGCGAAGGGGCCGAGGGCGTCAATCCGGAGATGACACAGGCACTGGAGGCGCTCGATGCCAAGCTCAATTACCTGATCGGCGTCAACATGCTCAACGATGCCAGTCATACCGATATGCAGGAGAGGCCGGTCAACCTGAGCCTGACCGGCATCAGCTTTGTCACCGACCACAGCTATCAGGTCGGCGATGCGACGATGATCAATCTGATGCTGCCATCATTCCCGCCGTCGATTCTCGAGCTGACCGCAACGATCGTCCGCGTCACCCCGATTAACGACAAACAGACCCGAATTGGCGCGAAGTTCTATTACCGCAGCGATGACGAGCAGGATACCGTCGCCAAATATGTGTACCGCCGCCACCGCGAAACGATCCGGGCCCAGAAGCGCGATATCCACGCCAAATAGGTAGAGGCCATCCCAGCCGTCCGCGCACGCCTGGCTCGCACACGCCTGACGGGGCAGACGTGTTTTTTGCTCGCAGCCCCATATCTCCACAGAATTGCTGTACAGAACGCCCCGGCAACGGGGCATTTATTGTTCCTGCGTCGGCGCAACATCACAATCAATGATCAATAAACTTTACACATGATTGATATCATGAATAATACTGCCCCATGCAGAGGATCGGCGAGAAAATAAAGACATTGCGGGAGCAGCAGGCACTGTCGCAGCGGGCATTGGCCGACCTGGCCGGCATCAGCGCCGCTGCGCTGTCGCAACTGGAGGCGGGACAAAGCTCGCCATCGGTCGCCACGCTGGAGAAACTGGCCGACGGTCTGGGCATCGCCATTGCAGCCTTCTTCATCGAAACAGGGGAGAGTTCCGATATCGAGATCTTCGATCTGAGCGAACGGCCGTCGGTCGATCTTGCCCGGGGCGGTCGCTTCACCCCGCTGACCGCGATGCGTCAGCCCGCCGGCTTCGAACCGATGCTGGTACAGCTTGAGCCCGGCGGCTGCTTCGACGAGAACAGATACGGCATCAGAAGCCCGCATGTCTTTGTCTGGATGCGCAAAGGCCGCGCGGTGCTCGAGTACGCCGAGCACAGCTATGAACTGCATGAAATGCAATCGATCTACTACGATGCACGCAAACCACACAACTGGCATAACGACTCCGATGCCATCTGCGAAATACTGATGGTGCGATCCCGATGAGTGCAGAACCGCAGCAGTTGCGCGCCAACATCCTCGCCGGATTGACTGTCGGCATCGTAGCCCTGCCGTTGTCAATGGCGCTGGCGATTGCCAGCGACGTCGCGCCGCAGCACGGGCTGTATACAGCCATCGTCGCCGGCATTGTCATTGCGCTGACCGGCGGCAGCCGGGTCAATATTTCCGGGCCGACTGCGGCCTTTGTCGTGATCCTGCTGCCGATCGTGCAGCAGTTCGGCCTCGGCGGGCTACTGATCAGCGGCCTGATGGCCGGCGTCATACTCATCTGCATGGGCCTGCTCCGGCTCGGCACGCTGATCGAACTGGTTCCGTACCCGGTCACCGTCGGCTTCACCTCCGGCATTGCCGTGGTCATCGCGACAACGCAAATCGGCGACTTTCTCGGCCTCGAGCTGACAACAAGCGGACACGGCTATATCGATAAACTGCAACATATCATACAGGCGCTGCCGAGCGTGCAGTGGTCGGAGGTCGGCATTGCGATGACCACGCTAGGCGTCATGCTCGGCTGGAACCGGCTGGACACCCGTATCCCGGCCCATCTTGCGGCGCTGCTGTGCGGCACGCTGCTGGCGGTTGCAGGTAGCGCTCTCATCGACGGTTTCAGCGTCAGCACGCTGGCCTCCGAATTCCACTACGACTTCTCCCTCGCCGACGGCCTGCATCTGAGCGGCAACGGCATTCCTCCGCAGGCGCCGCAGTTTATCTGGCCCTGGCAGCAGGTAGATGCCGCAGGGGCACCGATCGGCCTGTCATGGCATCTGTTATCGACGCTGTTCGGCGCAGCCGTCGCTATTGCGCTACTCGGCGCGATCGAATCGCTGCTCTGCGCTGTTGTCGCCGACAGCATGGCCGGCACGCGCACCGACCCCAATCGCGAACTGGTCGGACAGGGCATCGGCAATCTGATCGTTCCGTTCTTCGGCGGCATCCCGGCCACAGCTGCGATCGCACGCACGGCCACGAATATCCGCAGCGGCGCAACATCGCCGCTGTCATCGGTCGTGCATGCGCTGTTCATTCTGCTGGCGATTCTGCTGCTGGCCCCGTGGCTGGGTTACATCCCGATGGCATCCATGGCCGCCCTGCTGATGGTCGTAGCATGGAATATGAGCGAAGCTCGCCATTTCGCGCATATGCTGAAGGTTGCGCCGCGCCACGATATTCTCGTACTGCTGACCTGCTTCACGCTGACTGTGCTGGTGGACATGGAGGTGGCAATTGCCGCCGGCATGGGGCTGGCCGGCTTCCTGTTTATCAAGCGCATGACTGAACTGACCGGCGTTACGCTGATCAACCCGGCCAGCCGCCACGACCATGCCGACACGCCGAGCGAGGTGATGGTATATGACATCAATGGTCCGATGTTTTTCGGCGCCGCCCAGAATGCGTTGAAAACCCTGCTCGGCATCCGCAAGGAGATACGCATCGTCATTATCGACATGCACGATGTACCGATGATCGATATGACAGCCATCGTGGCCATGCAGTCGATTATCAACAACCTCAACACCAAAGGAATCAATCTGATTTTTTGCGGCATGGCCGACGAAGTCGAGGAGAAACTGCGCCATGCAGGCGTGCTCGCCGCTGACAGTATCCGCTTGGAAGTATCGCTGGACGGCAGTCTGCAGCTGGCCCGGCAGATACTGGCAGACTGACCCCCTGCACGCGAGCGCGACAGCCGTCGCACCGATTTACCGCAGCAACATCAATCCGGAGCGGCGCTGGCCGGAGTGACGCGATTGCGCCCCTGCTGTTTGGAGATATAGAGCGCTTTGTCGGCTGCCTTGAAGGTTTCGCCGTGACTACTCTGTTTATCATGGCAGGCCACTCCGATACTGACTGTGACGCTGATCGGACCGTTACGAGTCTTGAACGGCGAGGCTTCGACATGGCCACGCAGTTTATCGGCCAGCACGACACCGGTTTCGATATCCGCGCCGGGAAACACGACGCAGAACTCCTCACCGCCGATGCGAGCTGCTAGGTCGGTGTCACGAATGCTCTCCTTGAGCACCATGCCCAGCTGCTGCAACACCTCATCGCCGACATCATGACCGTGGGTATCATTGATCTGTTTAAAAAAATCGATATCGACAATCAGGAAGCAGAAACCGGCCTGATCCAGCTCTTTCAGAAACTCGGCCAACGAACGCCGGTTCGGTAACCCAGTTAATGGATCGTTGCGCGCATCGGATTCGGCCTGCTCCAGCCGTGTCGAGAGCGACGAGAGCTTCTCCATCTGCTCCTGCAGCGTCGCATTCAGTTTTCGGCTGGCGCTGGCCAGCGAACTGCCGGCCTGGAGAATATCCTGCCGCGCCTGATGCAGCAGCGCCCTGGCCTGCTCGGCATCATCCGGCAGCTCCTGCTCGAGAATCCGGCGCGCCGCCCGCAGCTCCGGCGAATCCTCGCCGACCTGCTCCAGCACGCTGGAGATCGCCTCCATCGACGGGGCAAATGCGGCAATCAGCTGCTGTAGCTCGCTCTTCAGACCGGCATCATGCTGCAGGTGCTGCTCCAGCAACTGATCCAGATGGCGGGCTCGCTGCAGCAGCGGCGTCGCAGCTTCGGCACGCGCACCGATCCGACCGCAGCTGCGATCCAGCTGCAGCTGCGCAGCCGGGACCTCCTGCAACGCCTGCATCAGCAGCTGCCGCCGCTCTGCTGCCTGCTCCTGAACCGCCTGGCGCGCCGCAGCCGGAATCTCACCGTTCGTATCAGGTTTCAGCTGCGCGCCGTGCTCGGCGTCCAGCAGCTGCGCCATCTGCTGCGCCAGCCACAGATAGAGCTCTAGCGGCACAACTGGGGCCTGCCTGATCGCCTCTAGCACGCCAATCATGCGTCGTGTAGTCGCGCGCAGCTCCATATCGTCCGGCATCGCGGCAATCACGACCGGGCGCACCCGGTCCATATCCTCCAGCAACTGTTCAATCGCCTCCCGCAAACGCATGCGGTCAGCCCTGCATCGAACGAATGCGCTCGGCCTCCACCGCCAGCAGCGTGTCTGCCTGTTTCAGCTCGGACGTCGTCGCGCTACCCGAACTCACCTGCTGACGCAGCAGACCGCGCAGCTGCTCGATATCCCGGATCAGCTGCGGGGACGGCGCATCGCCGGCCTCAATGCTCTGCATCGCCTGATCGAGCAGCGTCACACTCTCTTCCAGTGCCTGCCACGCCTCGGCCGTCGACTGTTGCTGCGGCTGCGGCTGCTCATCGACAGCGCTGCCTGCCGGCTGCAACTGACCGATTTCAGACTCCAGCATAGTGCCGAACACCGTGCCGCTGTTGCCGCTGCGCGATGTCTTGCGAATTGTTTTGCCGCTGACGGGCTGATTATTGTGAATTTTCATATGCCAATCCTGTCGCCATATTCAGCATCGGGCCGGCCGTCCGGCAACACGCCCGCTGTTTTGCAGCTATACAAGGATACGCAAGAAGCGGGCCAGCAGCGCGAACCCGCTGGCCAGTCAGCGCTCAGACGGGATAATATGGATGCTCAACGCGTGAATCGCGAACGGAAACAGCTCGGTCAACGCACGATAGATCAGCCGGTGCGCCAGACTGCGTGGCAGGCCGTCAAAACGAATCGAGGTAATATGGACAACAAAATGACCGCCGCCATACTCGCGCGCGCCGGCATGGCCGGCATGTTTCCAGGACTCATCCTCAACCTGCAGCCGATCAGGCTCGAACGCCGCCTGCAGCAACGCCCGGATGGCGTCGGCTGTATTGCTCATTCGCTGTTGCGCTTGCGGTAAAGGATGCAGATTTTGCCGATCCGGTCGACCAGTTCCGCCCCGCAGCGGCTGGCCAGCTCCTCCATGCAGCGGCTGCGGCTGTCGCGATCATCATCGGCCACATGTACCTTGATCAGTTCGTGGATATCGAGCGCCTGCGATGTCTCCTCAAGCAGAGACACGCTCACCCCCTTCTGACCAACCCGTACGACCGGCTTGAGGTGGTGGGCCTGTGCCTTGAGCGCTTTGCGTTGTTTCGTATTCATGTTCATATCTGTACTCCGGCGGCGCATGCTAGAGAGATGCGGATTTATTGCCATCCTGACAAACATCCCTCAGGTACAGTGCTGCCCGTCAACACCTGAGCAACGGATAGACACTGAGTAATGCACAAATCTACCGGACAATGGCAGAAAAATGGTACGAAAATTGCTTCTGTATCACTGTTGCATGACATGAAGGCGCTGCTGGCCACGCAGCATGGCAACAACCATGCCGGCCTGAGCGAACCATGGACGGGTCGCCGAGACTGAAAAAGTCACATTGTGATCAAATCAGGGCTTCCTTAATACAGAACTGGGATTAGGGTGAGGCTTATCATGACTGCATTAAAAGAGGATCCGCATCGTGCCGTTATTCTGGGAGCAGGCCAGGGTGGCAGCGCCATCCTGGAGATGCTGATGTCCGAGGAGCTTGTCAGCGTCGTCGCCGTCGTCGATATCGATCAGAACGCCCCCGGCGTAGCCATTGCCAGAGAACACGGCATCCCGGTCTACACGTCGATTGAGGAGGCACTGCATGCCAGCGCGCCGTGCGTTGCATTCAATCTAACCGGCAACGAGATGATCGAGACTGTCGCGGCCGAGATCCTCGGCGCCGGCGGTATTATCGGCGGCATGGAAGCGCGCCTGATGCTGAACATGATCACCAATCTGAAAAAGGCTAAGGAGGAGCTGCGCTATCAGGCCAGCCACGATCCGCTGACCGGCCTCTATAACCGCCGCCATATGATCGAACAGTTGCAGCAGGGCATATCGCAGGCGATGCGCTATCGCCATGACTACACGATTGTGATGTTCGATCTGGACCATTTCAAACAGGTCAACGATATCCACGGCCATGCCGCCGGCGATCTGGTTCTCTCCAATATGGCTGCCGTACTGCGCGAAAGCGTGCGCGAATCGGATATTCCGGGTCGCTGGGGCGGCGAGGAGTTTATCGTGCTGCTGCCGCATACCAATCTCGCCGGCGCCGTCAAGGCGGCGGAGCAGTGGCTGGCCCGCATCCGCCGCACGCCGGCCATGCTCGATAACGGCAAGGCGATCAGCACCAGCTTTTCGGCTGGCGTCGCAACACTCGACCTCGACAGCGACTGCAGGGACGCCAAAGCACTGATGGAACAATTGCTGCACGAAGCAGACGAACGCATGTATGCAGCCAAGACACAGGGTCGCAATCGTGTCTGCGTCGATTGCACTGCCGCAGTCGAGCACGCAACAGAGCAGACATAACAAACAGTCCGGCAGCGGATGCGCCGCCATTGCCCGCACATCCGCTTTCGCTAGAGTCGAGCTGTGCTGAATTCTGATCTGACCCCCCCACCGGCAGAGTCCGACGCATCCGCGCCGCACAGTGCAGCGCCCCCACGGTCGGGGCTGCGTATTCCGATCCGCTGGCGCTGGTCGATGCTGGTCGGCCTGAGCATGGCGATCGCAATCACGGTACTGTTTTTCATCATCCTCGATATCGAACACGATGCCTGGCTGGAGAGCCAGGCTGCGCAGGCGCAGCTGCAGGTGGATCGCCTCACCGATGAACTGAAACTGCCGCTGCTATCCGGCAGCAGCACCGAAACCACGATCGCCGTGGAGGGCTTTCTCGACAAGGTTCCGACCGTGCTCGGCATCGTGCTCCGCTATGCCGACGGCCGCAGCAAGACCTTCGGCACCGCCCGTCTTGATGATGATATCATCGCCGCCCTGCCCCGTTACAAACGCGTCACGCGACTGCCGCTGAAGCAGCTCTGGTATGCCAGAACCGTCGTCTACGCCGATACCGTGCTCGGTTCGGTCGTGGTCCGCTTCTCCGAGCAACAGTGGGAGGAGCTGGCCAGCCAGCTCGGGCGGAAGATGTCGCTGGCCGCATTCATTGCCGTGCTGGTCTCCGGCGTGTTGGTATTCTGGACTGCCGGACGCATGAGCCGCCCGATCGAGATGCTCGGCCATGCGGCGCGCCGGGTTGCCGACGGCGATTACCGGATCGATCTGCCGATGCGCGGCAATGACGAGCTCTCCGATGCCCTCGCCCAGTTCAATGTGATGGCGCATGAGCTGGCTCACAAGGAGGAGCTGCGCGATGTCTTCGGCCGCTATCTGAATCCGCAGCTGATCAAGGACGTTTTCGAGAGCGGCGACGTGCAGATGGAGAGTCACCGACAGGAGGTGTCGGTGCTGTTCGCCGACATGGTCCATTTCACATCATTCTCCGAATCGACCAGCACCGAAGCAGTCGTGCGACTGCTGAACCGCCACTTTGAACTGTTTCATCGTGTCATCACCTACTACGGCGGTCATGTGGATAAATATATCGGCGATGCGGTCATGGCCGTGTTTAATCACCCGGTCAGCGAGCCAGCCCATGTCCGGCATGCGGCGCTGGCGGGGCTGGCGATGAATATCGCCTGCGCGGAGCTGGGCATGCGCCGTCCCGACGGCGAGCCGGTCCGTTTCCGCTTCGGCCTGAATTGCGGCCAGGCGATTGTTGGCAATGTCGGCGCGGCCAAACGGCTGGAGTACACCGTGATCGGCGATGCGGTCAATGTCGCGTCGCGCATGGGCGGGCTTGGCGACGGCGGCGAGCTGATTATGTCCCGCCCTACCTTCAACCGGATCGGCGACGGCTTCGCATTTGATTCGATCGGCGTACGCAAGATCAAGGGGGTCAGCCGGGAGCTGGAGATCGGGCAGGTCACCATCGCCAGCGCAGCGCTGCGCGACGAGATTCGCCGGGTCGTCGATCTGGCCTTCCATATCGAGCAGCATGACGAGCAGGCCGCAGCCGGCCAGGAGAATGACACATGAATCACCGCTGGCGCAGATACGCCACCCTGATCGCCGCGCTGCTGGCGCTGAGCGCCTGCCAGATGGACAGACGCAGTCTGAATCACACTGTCGACGAGCTGCTGTTCAAGGGAGGCGAGACGTTCAATATGCTCAACGCCTATGCCGTCATCCGGCGCGACTTCAAGCGCGGCCGGATCATGCGCGCCCGGGCCCGGGCGCTGGCCCTGGATCCGACCGACCACGATTATGAAAAGGTCCGCAAATTGCTCGATGAACAGATCGAACCGGCGCGGCGGCGGATGTTCCTGCACTACCTACGCATGGCCAAAAAACAGGAGGCCGAACAGCGCTGGTCCGATGCACTCTGGTCCTATGATCAGGCGCGGGCGGTCACAATTAAACCGGCCGTGATGGAACGGAAACGGCGCGAGATGGAGCAGCGCATGCGTCAGCTCCGACTCGAAAAACTGCTGCAGCAGCGGCGCAAGGAAGATCGCGCCCTGTTTGCCGATGCGTCCGCCTATGAACCGCCGGTTGGCATCAGCAAACAGGATGAGATCTATGCCCGCATGCGCGAACATTTTGAAGACAGGCTCGATACCCGCGCCAGACTGGCCTTTCGCGAAGCCCAGCGCTATCTGAGCAAGGGCGTGCCGGAGATCGCCTATATCGAGCTGGAATCCTACATGCGACTACAACCGGGCCGGGTCAAAGCTGACAAGCTGATGCAGCATATCCGGCGCGCAATGCCGGCGTTCATCAAGATCCCGCCGGAGCGCAGCCGGATGCAAGGCGCATCGAAGTCAACCGTCATCAAGCGCGTCAGCCATGTCCGCCAAGTCACGCCGCGCCAGATTACTGCTGCACTAAAGACCGGCGAACTGCTTCAGGCCAGAGAGCTGGCCCATATCTACCAGCGCAACGGCGGCCAGGACGCCGACAAACTGATGAACCGGGTACGCAAGCAGCTGCGCAGCGAGGCGGCCCGACTGTTCGCCCGCGGCAGCGCGGCATTCCGCCACGAACAACTGGACCGCGCGATCGCTTATTGGAATGATGCCGCAGCACTGGCGCCGGAGGTCTCCGAATATGTAGAGTCGCTGCGCCGGGCGCGTCAGTTGCAGGAGCGGCTGAAACTGCTGAAGGAAGCCAAATAAGCTGCGGTGCGCTGGCCGATACGCCGCACAGGATAACCGGGACAACTAAGGAATCGCTGATTCATTCAGTGTTCTTTAACAGAGGAGTCACATGCAGGATACGATCGTACTAGAGCGCCGCAACAGCCGGCAGGTCCAGGTCGGCGACGTACGCGTCGGCGGCGATGCGCCGATCGCCGTACAGTCGATGACCAATACGCTGACCACCGATATCGACGCCACCGTTGCGCAGATCAAGCGGCTGGAGCACGCCGGCGCCGATATTGTGCGCGTTTCGGTACCCGATCCGGAATCAGCCGCGGCGATACCGGAGATCCTGGCCCAGACCGATGCGCCGATTATCGCCGATATCCATTTCAGCTACAAAATGGCGCTGGCCGCGATGGAGGCCGGCGTTCACGGTCTGCGCCTGAATCCGGGCAATATCGGCGGCCGCGACCGGGTTGAGCGCGTCGTCAGAGCAGCCGCCGAGCGCGGCATCTCGATCCGCATCGGTGTCAATGCAGGCTCGCTGGAGAAAGAGCTGAACGAGAAATACGGCGAACCGTGCGCCGATGCGATGGTCGAATCGGCGCTGAACCATATTCGCATTCTCGAAGATATGGATTTCCACGATATCAAGGTATCGCTGAAAGCCAGCAATATCCCAATGACTGTCGCGGCCTACCGCAAGCTGGCTGCGCAGGTCGATTATCCGCTGCATCTGGGCATTACCGAGTCGGGTAGTCGCTTCGGTGGCACGGTCAAATCCTCGATCGGACTCGGCCTGCTGCTGGCCGACGGCATCGGCGACACGATTCGCGTATCGCTGGCCGCTGAACCCGAGGAGGAGGTCAAGGTTGGCTTCGAAATCCTCAAATCGCTCGGCCTGCGCCATCGCGGCGTCAACCTGATCGCCTGCCCGAGCTGCGCCCGGCAGAAATTCAATGTCATCGGCATGGTGGCCGAACTGGAGGAGCGGCTGGCGCATATCCACGAGAATATCGATGTCGCCGTGATCGGCTGCGTCGTCAACGGTCCCGGCGAAGCGCGCGAGGCCGATGTCGGCATCACCGGCGGCTATCCGGTGCATATGATGTATCGCGACGGCGAGAAATCGGAGAAGATCAAAACAGCCTCGATGATCGACCAGCTGGTCGCCGAGGTCGAACAGCGCGCCGCCGCAATCCGCGAACAACAGGAGAAACAGTGAATGGCTGCTAAAAAACTGCAAAGCATCCGTGGCATCCACGACGGCCTCCCGGCCGAGGTGCGCGCCTGGCAACGCATTGAGAACGCGGCACGGCGCGTATTCGCCGGCTATGCATTTTCCGAAGTGCGGCTGCCGGTTCTCGAACCGACCGAGCTGTTCGTGCGCTCGATCGGCGAGGCGACCGATATCGTCTCCAAGGAGATGTACGCCTTCACCGATCAGGGCAACGACCATATCTGCCTGCGGCCGGAAGGCACGGCCGGCGCCGTACGCGCCTATCTGCAGGGCGGACTGACGCGCGCCGGCACGCAGCGCTGGTTCTATATTGGTCCGATGTTCCGGCGCGAGCGGCCCCAGAAGGGGCGGCTGCGCCAGTTCCAGCAGATCGGCGTCGAGATCTTCGGCGCGGCCGGTCCGCTGGAGGATGTCGAACTACTGGCCATGGCGCACCGCTTTCTGTCCGAGCTGGGTATCAGCGGCCTGCAGCTGGAGATCAATTCGCTCGGCTGCGCCGCCTGCCGGCCGGGCTACCGCGACAGGCTGGTAGCATTCCTGCGCACGCGCGCCGACGCACTCTGCGCTACCTGCAATGAACGCATCGACAAAAATCCGATGCGCGTCCTCGACTGCAAGATCAAATCCTGTCAGGCCGAGCTCGTCGATGCGCCGGAGATGGCCGATCATCTGTGCGGCGACTGCGATGAGCATTTCAGCGGTCTGCAGCGCGGCCTGGATGCACTCGCTGTGCCCTACCGGATCAATGCGCGCATTGTGCGCGGGCTCGATTACTACAACCGCACCGCATTCGAGATCGTCACCGACCGGCTCGGCGCACAGGGCACGGTACTGGCCGGCGGCCGCTACGACGGCCTGGTCGAGGAGCTGGGAGGGCCGCCGACGCCGGCCATCGGCTTTGCGGCCGGTCTGGAACGACTGGCCATGCTGCTGGACGAGATGCCGCAGAACGGCATCGATGTCGCCGTTGTCGCGATCGGCGATAGCGTCAGCGACTACGCGCTGCAGCAGGCCGCCCGGCTGCGGCGGCAGGGGCTGAGCGTTGTCCATTGCGGCGGCGGCAGCGCCAAACGTCAGTTCAAAATGGCCGATCGCGAACATGCCCGCTATGTCGCTGTGATCGGCGAGGATGAGATGCAGACCAACAGCGTCACGCTGAAGAAGATGGCCACCGGCGAACAACAACAGCTGCCGGCTGAGCAGGTTGCCACGGCGATTTCAGACTGACACGCGGACTGGTTGCGCCTGTTGCGGCAGACCTCCGCGCCGGACAGCGCGACCGGCGCGCAATTGGGTTCAATGAGGCTATAAGGCGATGCTGATCAAAGGCATCCTGCCTGTGATCAGCCCGGAAAGGCAAAAACGCGATTTTGCGTTTTCTTAATTGGCCCGTGTTGTGCTATACCCGTTTGCCGATTACCGGCAGACGATGTCGCACACAGAGGAGCTGCTCGCACACCCATGCTGTCCCGTTACAATCCGCCGCCTCACCGGGCCGTACTGCTGCTCACCCTGCTCGGCATTGTCTCACTCGGCATCGCCGGCAACAACAGCTTTTCGCCGGCGTTACTGAACAGTATCGCCAAGCAGTTCGGCACGGCGGCCCGGCAACGGGTCATCGACTGGCAACAGCTGATCAGCAGCCATCGGGGCGATAATGAGCAGCAGGCGATCCGTACAGTCAACGACTTCTTCAACCGACTTCGCTTCGTTTCGGATAAAAAGCACTGGGGCCGCACCGACTACTGGGCCACGCCGGTCGAGTTTCTCGCCACCAACGGCGGCGATTGCGAGGACTTCTCGATCGCCAAATATTTTACGCTGCGCGAGCTGGGCGTGCCAGATGAAAAGCTGCGCATCACCTATGTCAAGGCGCTGCGCCTGAATCAGGCCCATATGGTCCTAGCCTATTATCCGACGCCGGAGAGCGAACCGCTGATTCTGGACAACCTGACCAACCGGATACGGCCGGCTTCCAGACGCCGCGATCTGTTGCCAGTCTACAGCTTTAACGGTAAGAATCTGTGGATGGCCAAGGAACGGGGACAGGGCCGCAGGGTCGCCGGCGGATCGCAACGCATCAATCTGTGGCGCGACCTGAACATCCGCATGCAACAGGAACGCAACCTCGGTGAAAGCTTCACCGCCAGACAAATACCCGACAGGTGACCATTATGACACTATCACGCCAGCTTATTACCCTGATTACCATCACCTTCCTGCTGATTTTTTCCGGCACCATCTGGATCAGCGTCGAAAACACGCGCAGCTACCTGATGCTGCAGCTGGAGACGCAGACCCAGAACGCAGCCGACTCGCTCGGCCTGTCGCTGGCCCCGTATATGAGGCAGCGTGATATCGCGGCCATGGATACGATGATCAACGCGCTGTTCGACAGCGGCTACTACAAATCGCTGCATCTGGAAAGAATCGGCGGCACGACGCTGATCGAGCGCAAAAACACCAGCCGCATCGAAGGGGTGCCGCAGTGGTTCATCGACCATTTGACGCTGGAGACGCCGGCCGCCGAATCGATCATCACCGACGGCTGGACCCAGGCCAGCCGGCTGCGTCTGACCGCTCACCCGGGCTTTGCCTATAAAAAGCTATGGGACACGACCATCCAGACACTGTGGTGGTCGCTGCTGGCATTCATTACCGCGCTGGCCGCCGTGCTGCTGCTGCTGCGGGCCATCCTCAGACCGCTGCGCGCCGTCGAGCAGCAGGCACTGGCCATTGCCGACCGCCAGTTCCCGGTCGTCGAGCGCATTCCGCGCACGCGCGAGCTGCGCCGCGTCGTCGTGGCGATGAACGCGATGTCGGCCAAAATGAAGACACTGATCGGCCGGCTGAGCGCCCGCGCCGAGGAGCTGCAGCGTCAGGCCCATTACGATGCCCTGACCGGGCTGCTCAACCGGCGCGGCTTCGAAGCCCGCTTCGAACATATCATCCGCG
>CAYSMR010000003.1:0-23743 GCA_964432195.1 uncultured Zetaproteobacteria bacterium
GACGGCGAGGTTGTCGAGAAGGCCGATCCGCATATCGGGCTGCTGCACCGCGGCACCGAGAAGCTGTTTGAATACAAGACCTATCTGCAGAATGTTCCCTACTTCGATCGTTTCGACTATGTCTCGATGATGGCCAACGAGCATGCCTACGCGCTGGCGGTCGAGAAGCTGCTCGGTATCGAGGCGCCGGAGCGGGCCCAGTATATCCGCGTAATGTACGCCGAGCTGACTCGCATCCTGAACCACTGCATGTGGCTGGGTGCAGTCGCGCTCGATATCGGCGCGATGACCGTGTTTCTCTACTGCTTCCGCGAGCGCGAGGATATCTTCGACTTCTACGAGGAGGTCAGCGGCGCGCGCATGCATGCGGCTTACTTCCGTCCCGGCGGCGTGGCCAAGGAGCTGCCCGACGGACTGCTGGGCAAGATCAAGGCGTTTACCGATCGTTTTCCGACATTGTGCGGCGAGTATGAGGCGCTGCTGACCGAGAACCGGATCTGGAAACAGCGCAATGTCGATATCGCCGTTGTCGATAAAGAGGCGGCGCTGGACTGGGGCTTTACCGGTCCGATGATTCGCGGCTCAGGCATCGCCTGGGATCTGCGCAAGACCCAGCCTTACGATGTCTATGACAAGCTCGATTTCGAGATTCCGGTTGGCGTTACCGGCGACTGCTACGACCGTTATCTGGTGCGCGTCGAGGAGATGCTCGAAGCGAACAAGATCATCCGCCAGTGCGTCGAGTGGCTGGAGAACAATCCCGGTCCGGTCAAGGTCGAGGATTACAAATTCACCAGTCCGAAACGGGCCGAGATGAAGTCGGATATGGAAGCGCTGATTCACCACTTCAAGTATTTTCAGGAAGGCTACCATGTGCCGAAGGGCGAGGTGTATCAGGCCGTGGAGCATCCGAAAGGTGAGTTTGCGGTCTATCTCGTTTCCGACGGCTCCAATAAGCCGTACCGGATGAAGGTGCGCGCGCCGGGCTTCGCCCATATCGAGGCGCTCGATTATATGACGCGCGGCCATATGGTGGCTGATGTCGTCGCGATCCTGGGTACCCAGGATATTGTGTTTGGGGAGGTCGATCGATGAGTGCGGAACCTGTTCGCTTCAGCGATGCGCGGCTGGCCGAGATCGAAGCGCTGGTCAAGCGTTATCCGTCGGCGCAATCGGCGCTGATGCCGGTGCTCTATATGGCGCAGGAGGATTTCGGTTATATCTCGATGGATGCGCAGCAGATGATCGCCGATCTGCTCGGTCTGCGCCTGATGCAGGTGCGCGAAGTGGTAACCTTCTACACGATGTTCCGCGAGCAGCCGTGCGGCAAGTATCTGCTGGAGGTCTGCACGAATGCCGGCTGCATGCTTAACGGTGCCAACGAGCTGGTGGCGCATATGTGCGACAGCCTCAGTATCCGTGTCGGCGAGACGACGCCGGACGGCCTGTTCACTGTGACAGAAGTCGAGTGCGCAGGCGCCTGCGGCGGCGCACCGGTCGTGCAGGTCAACAATATTTATCATGAAAAGGCGACGCCGGAGTCGATGGATGCGCTGATTGCCGAAGCGCGCGCGGAAGGGGGCGAATCGTGACCATTCCGTCTGATCCCAAACAGGTCAAGCAGATCTGCTTCGATCGCATCGACATTCCGAATGTGCACAAGCTCAGCGTGGCGCGCGAGCACGGTGCATATGAGTTTCTGCCGACCGTACTCAACGAGTTCGATTCAGCCCGTATTATCGATGAAATGAAAATATCCGGATTGCGTGGCCGCGGCGGTGCCGGGTTCCCGACAGGTCTGAAGTGGTCGTTTGTGCCGCGCAATACCGGCAAACCGACCTATCTGCTCTGCAATGCCGACGAGGGTGAACCGGGCACCTTCAAGGATCGCGATATTATGCGTTTCGATCCGCATCTGCTGATCGAGGGCATGATCATGGCCGGCTTTGCGCTGGGTGTGCGCGATGCCTATATCTATATCCGCGGCGAGTTTCTGCATGAAGCTGGGGTGATGAATGCGGCGATCGCCGAGGCCTATGAGGCCAATCTGCTGGGCGAGAATATTCTCGGCAGCGGCTATTCGATGCATCTGACCGTGCACCGCGGCGCCGGCGCCTATGTCTGCGGCGAGGAGACGGCGCTGATCGAGTCGCTTGAGGGCAAGCCCGGGCGTCCGCGTTTCAAGCCGCCGTTCCCGGCTGTCGAGGGCTTCTACGGCTGCCCGACCGTTGTGAATAATGTCGAAACGCTGGCAACAGTGCCGGCGATTCTGAAGTTCGGTGGCGACTGGCATGCCGCGATCGGCATTCCGAATAATACAGGCTGCAAGATTTTCTCGGTCTCCGGCCATGTGAACAAGCCGGGCAACTACGAGGTGCCGATGGGCACGTCGCTGAAGACGCTGATCGAGGAGTATTGCGGCGGCCTGCAGCACGGTGACGTGCCGAAGGTGGTCATTCCGGGCGGCTCGTCGACGCCGTGGCTGGTCGCCGAGCACTATGATACGCCGCTGACCTATGACGATATGATCAAGGCCGGCTCTATGCTTGGTTCCGGCGCCATTATCGTTATGGACGAGACGGCCGATGTTGTCGCCGTAACCCGTCGCCTCTCCCATTTCTATGCGCATGAGTCGTGCGGCCAGTGCACGCCGTGTCGCGAGGGGACCGGCTGGCTGGAGCGGGTGATGACCCGCGTTGAGAATGGTCAGGGCAGCGACAGTGATCTGCAGGTGCTCAGCGATGCGGCCACGCATATGGCCGGACGCACGATCTGTGCTCTGGCCGACGGCGCCGCAGCGCCGATTCTGTCGATGCTGAAGTATTTCCCTGAAGAGGTTCGCGCCCGTTTGGTGGAGAAAGCCGCATGACAATGTTACAGGATAGAAAAGTTGCACGCGCGCCAGCGCGCCGGCACGGTGCCGCACATGGAGGTGCGGCATGACCACGTTGTTTATCAATGATCAGGAAGTCGATGTAACGCCGGGCACCAGTATCCTCGAGGCCTGCCGCGAGCACGGCGTTGATGTACCCTACTTCTGCTACCACCCCGAGCTTTCGGTGGCGGCCAACTGCCGCATGTGTCTGGTCGAGGTCGAGGGCTGGAACAAGCCGGCCGCATCCTGCTGCACGCCGGTATCCGAAGGGATGAAGGTGAAAACCGCGACCGAGTCGCTGGAGAAGGATCGCCAGATGGTCATGGAGTATCTGCTGATCCATCATCCGCTGGACTGCCCGGTTTGCGATCAGGGCGGTGACTGCAAGCTGCAGGACTATGCGATCGAGCATGGTCCGTCGAAGGGGCGTTACACCGAACCGAAGCGCGCCGTGGTCAATTATGATCTCGGTCCGTTTGTGAATACCTGCATGACCCGTTGTATCCACTGCACGCGCTGCGTGCGCTTCGCCGACGAGGTGGCAGGCACCGGCGATATCGGTATCCTGAACCGTTCCGATCATATGACGATCACCGGCATCGTCGAGGAGGCGCTGGAATCCGAACTCTCCGGCAACCTGCCCGATATCTGCCCGGTCGGGGCGCTGCTCGACAAGCCGTCGCACGATGTGTCACGTCCGTGGGAGATGACCCGTCACCACAGCACCTGTACGCAGTGTCCGAACGGTTGCGATATCCAGATCGAGTCGCGCGGCGATGAGGTGATGCGGATCCGGCCGGTGGATGGCAGTCCGGAGCCGTGGATCTGCGACCGCGGTCGCTATGTCTATGATGCATTCCGCTCCGAGCACCGCATTCTGGAGCCGAAGGTGCGCCAGAATGGTGTGCTGGTCAGCGCCGACTGGGGTGATGCGTTTGCGCGCACGGCTGAATTGCTGAAGGGCAAGCGGGTCGGTATTCTCTTCTCGCCGGACTGGAGCGTTGAGGGACAGACGGCCATCCGGCTGATGCGCGATGCGCTGTTCCCGGATGCGCATGTCGCCTATGACCTGCACCGTCGCGATATGCGTCCGTTCGCGTTTGAAGAGGGGCTGTCGATGACGACGGCGCAGATTGCCGGCGCCGATCAGGTGGTCGTGCTCGGCTGTGATCTGAGGCAGCGGCTGCCGCTGCTGATGCAGCGTCTGCGCAAGCGCGGCCGGGCCGGCAAGCCGGTGTCGCGTATCGGCGCCATGAATTACCGCACCAACATGGAGCTGAGCAATGACGCGATGATCCGTCCGCGCGACTGGCCGGCCGTGATTGCACGCGCCATGGAGCAGGTCAGCCAGATGGGCAAGACTGCGGCAGGCTTTACCGACTGGATCGCGGCTGTGCCGGAGCGTCATGAGGCCGGCAAGCTGCTGGCCGATGCGCTGCTGGCCGATTCCTGCGCGCTGCTGGTCGGCGAGGAGATCCGTTCGCATGCCGATGCGGCAGCGCTGATTTACGGGCTCGACCTGTTGATGCGCGCCTGCGGTCATGCCGAGGCAGGCAGCGACGGCCGCAATCTGATTCCGGAAGGAATGAATACGCAGGTGCTCTCGGCGACCTTCGGCGATGTGCGCGTCAGCGCTGGTGATCTGTTTGCCGCAGCCTCTGCCGGCGAGCTCGATGCGCTGGTGCTAATCGGTAGCGATCCGGTCGGTGACGGCCTGTTCCCGTCGGCCGCGAAGGCGGCGCTGACCAAGGTGCCGCTGGTGCAGATCGGCGCGATTTCGGGCCAGATCTCCGAGTATGCCGCCGTGCAGCTGCCGGCTGCCGCCTACTCCGAGATCGAGGGCACATTCGTCAATATGGAGGGGCGCATCCGCGTGGCCGGCAATCCGATCCGCTCGCTCGGCGAGGAGCGGCCGCTGTGGAAGGTGATGATGCGCATGATTCAGGTCATCGGCGACGGGCAGGTGCCGGTGGTCAACCTCGACGAGCTGCGCGAGGCGACATTCGAGCGCATGCCTGCACTGGCCGAGGCGTGGAACGCGGCCGAGCAGGACAGCGTGCTGATCAGGCCGGCGCGCAACAAGCAGGCGCAGGCCTTGCCGGCTGCGACGGCCAACAGCTTCAATCTGGATGTGGTCAGCCGCTATTCGTTCTACCGCGAGGGTATGTGGGCACGCGCATCCGAACTGCTGAGCGAGGCGGGCCGCATTCATGCGCTCGATGATGTGCTCGTGCATCCGGATACGCTGGCCGAGCAGGGCCTCAAATCGGGCCGGCTGCGGGTGCGTACGTTCCTCGGCGAATCTGAATATGAGGTCGGCGTGCGCGAGGATGTCAGTCCGGGCGTGCTGTTTATCGCCAAGCGCGGCGTTGGCGGTGATCTCTCCGATGTCAGCGCGGCCTGCATCGAAGGAGGCGGTCAATGAGCGGAGCGGAAATGAGCGGTATGGATATGGCGTTTCAGGCCGGCATCTGGGCGCTTGAGATTCTGGCGATTACCGTGCCGGTGGCGCTATCGGTTGCCTATATCACCTATTTCGAACGCCGTATCATCGGCTGGGTGCAGGTGCGCAAGGGCTGTAACCGCGTCGGACCGGCCGGTTTGCTGCAGCCGCTGGCCGACGGCCTGAAGCTGTTCCTGAAAGAGACAATTATTCCGGCTCGCGCCAACAAGTTCCTGTTTGTCGGCGCGCCGATTCTGGCGCTGGTGCCGGCCCTGATCGCGTTTGCCGTTGTACCGTTCGGCGAGACCTCGCTGTTCGGTCTCTGGGACGGCCCGCATGTCATGGCGATTGCGCATCTGAATGTCGGTCTGCTCTATATCATGGCGATCTCGTCGCTGTCGGTCTATGGTTTCCTGATGGCCGGATGGTCGTCGAACTCGAAGTATCCGATCATGGGCTCGATCCGCGCGACCTGCCAGATGATCTCCTATGAGATCTCGATGGGCTTCGGTCTGGTGACCGTGATGATGCTGGCCGGCTCGCTCGACCTTGCCGAGATCGTGCGCGCCCAGCAGGGCGGCATCCTGCACTGGTATATGATTCCGCTGTTCCCGATGCTGCTGGTCTATTTCATCTCAGGCTGCGCCGAGACCGGACGCACGCCGTTCGATCTGACCGAAACCGAGGAGCTGGTGGCCGGCTATCATGTCGAATATTCGGGCATGTGGTTCGCGACCTTCTCGCTGGCCGAGTACGGCGCGATGATCCTGATCTCGCTGATGACCTCGATCCTGTTCCTAGGCGGCTGGTATGCTCCGATTCCGGCCCTCGACGTGATTCCGGGCACGGTCTGGCTGCTCGGCAAGACCGCGTTCCTAGTCTTTGTCTTCATCTGGTTCCGCGCGACATTCCCGCGCTACCGTTATGATCAGATGATGCGCCTAGGCTGGAAGATCTTCCTGCCGTGGACACTGGGCTGGATCTTTGTTGTCGGCCTGTTCATCTATACGCCGGGACTCGACGGTATTATCGATTTCTGGCTGGCGTGGAGGTAAGCAGATGCTGAAACGTGCATTCAAGACCTGGTTTCTGTGGGAGTTGCTGATCGGCCTGTCTGTGACCGGCCGCTACCTGTTCAAGAAGAAGATTACCGTTGAGTACCCGGAAGAGAAGACACCGCTGTCGCCGCGCTTCCGCGGGCTGCATGCGCTGCGCCGCTACGAGTCCGGTGAGGAGCGCTGCATTGCGTGCAAGCTCTGCGAGGTGGTCTGCCCGGCACTGGCGATTACGATCGAATCGGAGGAGCGGGAGGATGGTTCGCGCCGTACGACCCGTTACGATATCGATATGACCAAGTGCATCTACTGCGGCTTCTGTCAGGAGGCCTGTCCGGTCGACGCGATCGTCGAGACGCAGGAGTTCGAATACGCCACCGAGACGCGTGGCGAGCTGTACTACACCAAGGATATGTTGCTGGCCAACGGCGATCGCCGTGAGGCGCAGATTGCGGCGAATCTCGCCGCCGACGCGCGTTACAGTTGATCCGGGTCAGGGAGGGGTAATGCTCGAAATCGCATTTTTTAACCTGTTTGCAGGACTGGCCATCCTGTCGGCGATCGGCGTTGTGATGGCGCGCAATACGATGCACTCGGTGATGTTCCTGATCTTCTGCTTCTTCAATGCATCTGGTCTGTTCTTCCTGCTCGATGCCGAGTTCCTCGGCATTATCCTGATCCTGATCTATGTCGGTGCGGTAATGGTGCTGTTCATGTTTGTGATCATGATGCTGGAGGTGAACCGGGCGCAGCTGAAAGAGGGCGTGCTGCAGTATCTGCCGCTTGGCGGTATGATCGCTGTGCTGCTGCTGATCGAGTTTATCGCGGCATCGAGCTCCGGCGTCTTTACGCAGGGCGATAAGGCCGTGGCCGAGCACTTCGGCCGCGAGGTCAATAATACGGCCGAGATCGGCCAGATTCTCTATACCAAGTATCTGCTCGGCTTCGAGATTGCAGCGATTATTCTGCTCGTGGCGCTGGTCGGCGCGATCGTGCTGACGATTCGCTCCCGCAAGGATGCGAAGTACCAGAATGTCTCGGCACAGGTGAAGGTGCGACGCGAAGACCGCGTGCGCAAGGTGAGGATGTAATGGTTGGATTGTCTCAATATCTGATAGTCGGAGCTGCACTGTTCTCGCTTGGCGTGATAGGCCTGTTCCTGAACCGCAAGAACGTGATCACGATCCTGATGTGCATCGAGCTGATGCTGCTGGCCGTGAATATCAATTTGGTCGCATTTTCACATTTCCTGAATGATCTGGCCGGCCAGATCTTTGTCTTTTTCGTGCTGACCGTGGCAGCCTGCGAGGTCGCTGTCGGTCTGGCGATTCTGGTCAGTTTCCATCGCCTACGCAGCTCGATCGAAACCGAAGACATCAATACGCTGCAGGGATAACAGGGGGGGAGACGTGCAAGAGAGTGCAATGATGCTGAACACGACCGAATTGCTGGCGATCCCTGCCCTGCCGTTGCTGGCATCGCTGATTGTCGGCCTGTTTGGCTGGGCCCTGAAAGAGAAGCTGTCGCATACGATCACGTCGGCCAGCGTGATTATCTCGGCGCTGCTGTCGGTGCATATCTTCGTGCAGGCGCTGGATGGGGCGAGCTTCTATGGCAACTTCTGGAACTGGATGATCTCCGGCGACTTCGTCGTGCCGGTCGGTATGATGATCGACCGGTTGACCGCGATCATGATGGTCGTTGTCACGATCGTGTCGGCCTGCGTCCATATCTACACGATCGGTTATATGCACGGCGATCCGGGCTATACGCGATTCTTCTCCTATATTTCCGGTTTCACGTTCTCAATGCTGGTGCTGGTGATGGGCAACAACTTCTTCACGCTCTTCTTTGGCTGGGAGGCGGTCGGTCTGGTCTCCTACCTGCTGATCGGCTTCTGGTTCAAGCGTGAGAGCGCCAATTTTGCGGCACTGAAGGCGTTCATTGTCAACCGGATCGGCGATTTCGGCTTCCTGATCGGCGTGCTGGCGATCTGGTACTACTTCGGCAGCGTCGATTATCGCACCGTGTTCGACATGGTCCCCGATTTCGTCGCCCAAGACGTAACGCTGGAGTTCGCCGGGTGGCAGATGAGTGCGATCACGTTTATCTGTCTGGCGCTATTTGTCGGCGCAATGGGTAAATCCGGTCAGGTGCCGCTGCATGTCTGGCTGCCCGATTCGATGGAGGGTCCGACGCCGATCTCGGCGCTGATCCACGCCGCGACGATGGTGACCGCCGGCGTCTTCATGGTGGCACGCTGCTCGCCGATGTTCGAGTTCTCCGATACAGCGCTGGCCGCGGTGACGCTGGTCGGCGCGATTACCGCGTGGATGTGTGCCAGCATCGGCCTGGTACAGAACGATATCAAGCGCGTGATTGCCTATTCGACCTGTTCGCAGCTCGGCTACATGTTTGTCGCCTGCGGCGTCTCGGCCTACTCGGTCGGCATCTTCCATCTGATGACGCACGCCTTCTTCAAGGCGCTGCTGTTCCTGGCAGCCGGCTCGGTAATTCACGCGGTGATGGCCGATCAGGATATCCGCCGCATGGGCCAGCTGAAGAAGTATATGCCGATCACCTATATCACGATGTTCATCGCCGCACTGGCGCTCTCCGGCGTGCCGCCGTTCGCCGGCTTCTGGTCCAAGGATCTGATCATCGAGGCGACGCTGGTGCGCGAGATGGGCTGGGTCGGCCACGTTGCATCGTTTGCCGTGCTGAGCGCAGTGTTCATGACCGCGTTCTACACGTTCCGGATGTTATTCCTGACCTTCCACAACTCCGATCGGGTGCCGGCTGCGACCAAGCCGCATCTGCACGAGTCGCCAAAGGTGATCACGATTCCGTTGATGCTGCTGGCCATCGGTGCGCTCGGGGGCGGCGCATGGGGCGTGCTCGGGCTGGATATTGCCAATCCGGAGATGGCCAACGGTTATTTCGCCGGTTCGATCTTCGTACTCGATGCGCATAATCCGCTGCAGATGATCGCCGAAGAGGGCGAGCATGGCATGTTCCACTTCCTGCTCAGTCTGCCGTTCTGGCTGGCGATCGGAGGCATCGGGCTGGCCTATGCAATGTATTTCCGTGAAACCGCGATGCCGGCGAAGATCGCGAATGCGCTGCGCCCGTTGCACACGTTCCTGCTCAACAAATGGTACTGGGATGAGTTGTATGTCCGCTTCGTGATGCTGCCGGCCCAGCGCCTCGGTACGGCGCTGTGGCAGGGGGCGGATCTGGGTGTGATCGACAAGGGTCTGATACACGGCGGTATTGTCGATTCGATCCGGTCGGGTGCGGCGCGCATGCGCCAGGTGCAGACCGGCTTCGTGTATCACTACGCCTTCGCGATGGTGATCGGCGTGTTCGGTCTGCTGACCTATCTGATGTTGAAGGCGTAAGGGGAAGGCAATGGAATTGCATAACGTTTTGGACTTTCCGATTCTCAGTCTGAGCATCTTCCTGCCGACAATCGGCGCGCTGGTGATCTGGCTGTTCGTGCGCGGCGACAATGCCGTGCGCTGGGCATCGCTGGCCGTTTCGGTCGCTACCTTCATGGTTACGCTTCCGCTGGCGTTCATGTTCGACAAGAGCACGCACCATATGCAGTTTGAGGAGCTCCATCCGTGGATCGCTAGCTTCAATGTCAATTATCAGCTCGGCGTGGATGGCATCTCGATGCCGTTCATTATCCTGACTAGCCTGCTGACCGTGATCTGCATCGTATCGGCGTGGGAGTGCATCCAGACGCGGGTGAAGGAGTACATGCTTGCCTTTCTGGTGCTCGAAACGACGCTGATCGGCGTCTTCAGCGCGCTCGATGCGATCCTGTTCTACTTCTTCTGGGAGGCGATGCTGATCCCGATGTACCTGATTATCGGCATCTGGGGCGGCAAGAACCGCGTTTATGCGACGCTGAAGTTCTTCCTCTACACGCTGGCCGGTTCGGTGCTGATGCTGGTCGCGGTGCTTGCGATGTATTTCAAGGCCGGTCACACGTTCAGCCTGCTTGCTTTCATGGATTATCCGTTTGACTTCACATGGCAGTTCTGGATATTCATCGCGTTCTTCATCGCGTTTGCGGTCAAGGTGCCGATGTGGCCGGTGCATACCTGGCTGCCGGATGCGCACACCGAAGCGCCGACGGCCGGCTCGGTGATTCTGGCCGGCATCCTGCTGAAGATGGGCGCCTACGGCTTCCTGCGCTTCTCGCTGCCGATGCTGCCGGACGCATCACAGTATTTCGTCCCGTTCATTGTCGTGCTCAGCCTGATTGCGATTATCTATATCTCGCTGGTTGCGATGATGCAGGCCGATATGAAGCGGCTGATCGCCTACTCGTCGATAGCCCATATGGGTTTTGTTACGCTGGGCACGTTCATGTTCACGCAGGTGGCGCTGGAGGGCGCAATCTTCGGTATGATTTCGCACGGTTTCGTTGCGGCCGCGCTGTTCCTTTGCGTCGGTGTCATGTACGACCGGTTGCACACCCGCGAGATCGGCGCCTATGGCGGCGTCGTCAATGTGATGCCGGTCTTCGCCGCGGTGATGCTGCTGTTCTGCATGGCCAATGTGGCTCTGCCGGGCGCATCGGCGTTCATTGCCGAGATCATGGTGCTGATCGGCACATTCGACGCATCGGCTGCAGCGCAGGCGCACATGTCGGTGTCGGCCAAATGGATTGCAATCGGCGCGGCAACCAGTGTCGTGCTGTCGGCCTGCTATACGCTGTGGATGTACAAGCGCGTGATCTTCGGCGATCTGGTGCGCGATTCGGTCAAGGATATGTCGGATATGAGCGTGCGTGAATTCGGCTATTTCGTGCCGCTGATTGTGCTGGTCGTCTGGCTGGGCTTCTATCCGCTGCCGGTACTCGATGTGTTGCATGCATCGGTGACCCATCTGGTTGATCAAGCTACGGCATCGAAGCTGGTGGCGGCCGAGGCGCTGGCGCAGGTCAATGTGCTGCCTGCCGCCGAGCACCATTGAGAAGAAGGAGAAGGATAATTAAATGGCAAATGTAGTCTTCCCGTTCCCCTTCCCCGAGCATCTGATGGCGTTGATGCCGGAGATATTCGCAGCTGTTTCGGCTATGGCGCTGCTGCTGATTGACCTGTTTATCGCCAAAGAGCAGAAGGCGATTACCGCTTATGCAGCCATTGCCATCAGTCTGGTTGCCGCTGTGGCCAGTGTCTGCGTGATGGCATCGGAGACACTGGTTGCTTTCTACGGCTTTTTCGTGCTCGATCAGTTCGCGGTGCTCTCGAAGGTGCTGATCTGTGTCGGCACGGCATTCGGCATGGTGCTGTCGGTCCACTATATGAAGGACGAGGAGCATCTGGGCGAATACTATATTCTGATGTTGTTCGCGATGCTCGGCATGATGCTGATGGTCTCAGCCAACAACTTCATCATCATGTATCTGGGCCTAGAGCTGATGGCGCTCTGCGTCTATGTACTGGTCGGCTACCAGCGCAAGATGCTCCGCTCCAGCGAGGCGTCGCTGAAATACTTCATTCTCGGCTCTCTGTCGTCGGGCATGCTGCTCTACGGCATTACTTTCATGTACGGCGTTTCCGGCAGCTTTGATTATGCCGGCATCGGGGCGGGCCTCGAAGTCACCGGCGACAGCGGTCGCTCGGCCGTGCTGCTCGGCCTGGTGTTCATTATTGCAGGCCTGGCGTTCAAGGTGTCGATGGCGCCGTTCCATATGTGGACGCCGGATGCCTACGAGGGTGCGCCGACGCCGGTGACCGCATTCATGTCGGTGGCGCCGAAGGTGGCCGGCTTTGTGATCTTCGTGCGCATTCTGGCCGATGCGATGCCATCGTTGCAGGAGGAGTACACGATGATCCTAACCGGCATCGCCGTGCTGACGATGGCGGTCGGCAATCTGGGCGCAATTGCGCAGCGCAATATCAAGCGGATGCTGGCCTATTCGACGATCGGCCATGTCGGATTCATTATGCTGGGTCTGATTGCAGCCAATCAGGAGGGTTATGCCGGCATTATGGTCTATATGACCATCTACCTGTTCATGAACATGGGGGTCTTCGCGATTATCATTCTGATGCGTCGCGAGGGCATTCAGGGGGAGCTGCTTGATGATTTCGCCGGTTTGTCGAAAGTGCGTCCGGGTTATGCGCTGGCGATGGGGCTGCTGCTCTTCTCGATGGCAGGTATCCCATTCCTGGGCGGTTTCTGGGCCAAGTACGCGGTGTTTATCGCTGCAGTCGAGGCAGGCCATGTCTATCTGGTGCTTTATGCGTTGCTGTTCTCGGCTGTAGGGGCGTTCTATTACATCCGCGTAGTCAAATATATCTATTTCGATCAGGAGCGGACGGCGTTCAACTTTGAGGAGAGCAGGCTGATGCAGGGCACTGTTGTGTTGACGGCGATTGCTGTTGTAGCGCTGGGCATCTATCCCGATCCACTGATGGACCTGTGCAGGCAGGCGCTGGTCGGGGTGATATAGGAAATAGGCTTTTGTTTTGCGCATTGTAGTGGGGGGGCGTAGAGATCACCTGAGCGGGGCGCGGAAATATTGCAGTTGTAAATGGACTTCCTCGCCGCTAGTATGCGGCCCGCACGAACCGAGGGGGATGCGGATTTCGCCCAAGTAAATCTCATTTCAATCGACTGAGGGGTTGATGGCGCTATACAAACAATCATCCCCGGCGCAGTTGTTGCGGCGTCAATTTGTTGCAGGCGTTCTCGGTTTTCTGGCGCTGGCAGCGGCGGGGCAGCTTGCCTGGGCAGTCTCGCTGCTGGGTGGTGTGCTGCTGATGGCCGGCAATGGCTACTGGCTGGCCAGGCGTCTGGAGCAAACGGACGGGCTGGATGTCGAGGAGAGTCAGCGCTCGCTCTATGTCGGGGCTGCGGCGCGCTTTGCAGCATTGCTGGCGGCGCTGCTTGTGGCTCAGTTGGTCGGGTTGCATCTACTGCTGGTGGCTGCGGGCATGTTTTTTGCGCAGGCGGTTGTGTTTGTGTCTGCGCTGATCGGCTTTGGCAAGGAGCGCTACAGAGAGCGTCACGGCGGCACGGATTAGCTGCAAAGTGTTTGGTTTAGGTGTAACACAGAAAGAGCAAGCAAAGGAGATGGTTTTGGCTGAACAGAGTCATGACGGCGGAATTGCAGGTCACCTGCACTACTGGACCCTGAAGATTGATGAGTCCAATCCGTTTATGCAGATCCATCTGGATACGATGCTGGTTACCATTGTTGTGGCAGCCGGAATGTTTGTGTTTGCCCTGTGGCTGAAGGGCAGGCTGGTTAACGGTGCGCCGTCCGGCGCCCAGAACTTCATGGAGTCAGTCGTCGGTTTTGTTGAGGATACGGTCAAGGACAACTTTCCGGTTCATAATCCGCTGATTGCCCCGCTTGCATTCACGATTTTTGTCTTTATTGCGTTGGTCAATACGATCGACATTCTGCCGGCCTTCCTGATTGGCAATATTGCGCATCTGTTCGGCGTTGAGCACTTCCGTCCGGTGCCGACCAATGATCTGAATCTGCCGGCTGCAATGGCTGTCTCGGTATTCGTACTGGTGCTCTACTACGAGTTCAAGCTCAAGCCGGTGCATTTCTGCAAGGAGTTGTTGATGGAGCCGTTCACCAATCTGGTGCCGGGCTTCCTGAAGCCGGTTGTGATGCCGATCAATCTGATTCTGAAACTGGTGGAGGAGATCGCCAAGCCGCTGAGTCTGTCGTTCCGGCTCTTCGGCAATATGTTTGCCGGCGAGGTGATCTTCCTGCTGATTGCGTTCCTGCTGCTCAGCGGTGGTCCGATCAGTATGGTTGCCGGTTTCTTCGTGGGTCTGGGCTGGACGATGTTTCATCTGTTTATCGGTCTGTTGCAGGCATTTATTTTCATGATTCTGACGGTGGTGTACCTATCCATTGCCCACCAGCCAGTTGAACACTAATTATTTATAAACGAAAGGAGTAATAAATATGGACGCTACAACTATTATCACAGCTGCATCTGCAATCTCTGTTGGTGTAATTCTGGCTGCCGCGGGTCTCGGTTCCGCTATCGGCTGGGGTCTGATCTGCTCGAAGACACTTGAGGGTATCTCCCGCCAGCCTGAAATGCGCCCGCAGCTGATGTTCAACATGTTTATCTTTGCAGGTCTGATGGAATCCTTCCCGTTCATCATCATGGCATTCGCTCTGTGGTTCCTGTTCGCCAACCCGTTCCTGGGCTAATTGAAAAAGAACAACGAACTAAAGAGGAGGTCGTATGAGTATTGACCTGACATTTATCGGTCAGATTGTTGTTTTCCTGGCGCTGGTGTACCTGATGCGAAAACATCTGTTCGGGCCGCTGTCCGAGCTGATGGAGGCACGCACCAGGAAAATCGCTGAAGGGCTGGCTGCTGCTGATGCCGGTCTGGAAGCGCGGGCAAAGGCCGAAGCCGAGATTGCCGAGCAGCTGAAAGAGGCTCGCGCCAAGGCAGGTGAGATCGTGGCCTCCGCTGAGAAACGCGCTGCCGAAATCAACGAGGAGGCTGTTCATCGGGCTCGCGTTGAGGCAGAGGGCATTGTTGATGCCGCCCGCGAAGAGGTGAATGCCGAGCTCGGGCGTGCGCGTCAGGCGTTGCGTGAAGAGGTTGCGGATATCGCGATCTTGGCAGCAGAGCGCATTGTCGAGGCTGAGCTGGACGCGAAGCGTCATGCCAAGCTGATTAACGGCATTGTCAGCACGGGCTTTGGTAACGCATGAGCACGACGCAGATTTCCCGCCGTTACGCATCAGCCCTGTTTGAGCTGATCAGCGAAGGCAGCAAGATCCGCGAGGATCTGGCCAGTGTCGCAGCAGTGGCTGTCGTCGACGAGGTCGCAGACGTGCTAGCATCGCCGGAGTATCCGGCAGCTGTGAAGAGCGCGATCGTCGTCAAGGCCGCCGGCAGCAAGCTGGCACCTGAGATCGAGCGGCTGGTGAATCTGCTGGCCGAGCGTAACAAGGCGTCACTGCTGCCTGAGATCTATGCCCAGGTCGAAGACCTGATTCATCAGGCGGAGAGTGAGCTGGATGCGGAAGTGACCGTAGCCAGCCCGATTGACAAGTCGACCGAGGAGAAGCTAGTCAACGCGCTGGCTGCATCCACCGGTAAGAAAGTCCGCCTGTCGGTGTCGGAAGACCAGTCCATTCTCGGCGGTCTGGTGGTTCGCATCGGCGATCGCAAAATAGATTATTCGTTGCGTACGAAGCTGGACGGCCTGCGCCGTGCTCTGGCATCGTAAGCAGCAGACTGAGTATTAGAGGAAATAACGTATGAAGCTCGATACCGCAGAAATCAGTTCCATTATTAAAGAGCAGATCCAGGGCTTTGAAGCCGGCGCTGCTGATTCCAATGTCGGCCGTATCATCTCGGTCGGCGACGGCGTGGCGCGCGTGCACGGCCTCTCCGGCGCTATGTCCGGCGAGATGCTGGAGTTCACCAACGGCACGATGGGTATGGTACTCAACTTGGAGGAGGACAGTGTCGGTGCGGTCATCTTCGGTGAGTTTACCGGTCTGTCCGAAGGGGACGAGGTCAAGTGCACCGGCAAGATCTTTGAGGTGCCGGTTGGTCCGGAACTCAAGGGGCGCGTAGTCAACTCGCTCGGTCAGCCGATCGACGGCAAGGGTCCGATCAACGCATCAGCTTCTGATGCGGTGGAGAAGATCGCTCCGGGCGTGATCGAGCGCAAGTCGGTTGATCAGCCGCTACAGACCGGTATCAAGTCGATCGACTCGATGGTTCCTGTTGGGCGCGGCCAGCGTGAGCTGATCATCGGCGACCGCCAGACCGGCAAGACTGCGATCGCTATCGATACGATTATCAATCAGAAAGACACCGGCGTCACTTGCGTTTATGTTGCAGTCGGCCAGAAGGCTTCGACCGTAGCCAATGTTGTACGTACGCTCAAGGAGCACGGCGCGCTGGAGAATACGATTGTCGTCGCGGCATCGGCATCCGAATCGGCTGCGCTGCAGTACATCGCGCCGTATGCCGGCTGCACGATGGGCGAATATTTCCGCGATCGCGGTGAAGATGCGCTGATCGTCTATGATGATCTGACCAAGCAGGCCTGGGCCTATCGTCAGGTGTCGCTGATTCTGCGCCGTCCTCCGGGCCGAGAAGCGTATCCGGGTGACGTATTCTATCTGCATTCGCGTCTGCTCGAGCGCGCATCCCGCGTTGACGAGAACTACGTTGAGAAGTTCACCAATGGTGAGGTGAAGGGCAAGACCGGCTCGCTGACGGCACTGCCGATTATCGAGACCCAGGAAGGCGACGTCTCTGCATTCGTGCCGACCAACGTGATCTCGATTACCGACGGTCAGATCTTCCTGGAGACCAGCCTGTTCAACTCCGGTCAGCGCCCGGCTATCAATGCCGGTCTGTCAGTATCCCGCGTTGGCGGCGCTGCCCAGACCAAGGCGATGAAGAAGGTCGGCGGTGGTCTGCGTCTTGATCTGGCGCAGTATCGCGAGCTGGCTGCATTCGCACAGTTTGCATCCGATCTCGATGCGGCAACCCGCCAGCAGATCGAGCGCGGCAAGCGCGGCATGGAAGTGCTGAAGCAGGATGAGAACAACCCGCTTTCGGTTGCCGAGATGACTGCAGTGCTCTACGCGCTGAATAACGGTGATCTGGACGATATCGAGGCGAACCGCATTGTCGCATTCGAAAAGGCATATCTGGCCAACCTGAACTCCGAGCACAAGGCTCTGATGGACGGGCTGAATGCCAATCCGGTGCTGAATGAGCAGGTAGAAGAGGGTCTGCAGAAGGCGATTGCGGACTTCAAAGCTACCGGCACCTACTAAGTAGAAGGGATTCGATATGGCCTCTGCCAAGGAAATACGTACCCAGATCAAGGCGATCCAGAACACCGGCAAGATCACCAAGGCGATGGAGATGGTCGCTGCCTCGAAGATGCGCAAGGCGCAGGATCGAGTGCTGGCGGCGCGCGCATACTCCGAGGGTATTCTGCGGGTGGTCGGCCATCTGATGAATGCGCATCCGGAATACAAGCATCCGTTTCTGGTTGAACGCGACGAGATCAAGAAAGTTGGCGTTATTGTCGTCGCGACCGACAAGGGCCTGTGCGGCGGTTTGAATACCAATGCCCTGAAGGCTGCACTTGGCCTGATGAAAGAGCAGCAAGCCGATGTCGAGGTGTTCACGATCGGTCGTCGTGCCGGCATGTTCATGCGCCGCATTGGTGCGGCGATTGACGGTGTTGCCGAGAATGTCCCCGATGCGCCGGATCTGTCCGATATTATCGGCTTGGTGACGCTGGCGATTGACAAGTACATCAACGGTGAGCTCGATGAGGTGCATCTGGTCTATTCGCGTTTCGTCAATACGATGACCCAGACACCGACAACGATGCGCCTGATGCCCTGCCCGCTGCCGGAGCAGACGGATACGACCTACTGGGACTATCTTTATGAGCCGGAAGCCAAAGAGGTGCTCGAGGGCGTGCTGCGTCGTTATGTCGAGTCGCTGGTCTATCATGCCGTGTTGGAGAACAAGGCATGCGAACAGTCGGCCCGGATGGTCGCGATGAAAGCTGCAACGGATAATGCCAAGGATATCGTCAAGGATCTCAGCATTACCTATAACAAGGCCAGACAGGCCGCGATTACGCAGGAGCTGGCCGAGATCTGCGCCGGTGCTGCTGCGGCGAGCTAAAACAGTAACAGAGTTTAAGATTCAGGAGAGGTCATAAAATGAGTACAGGTACCATTGTCCAGGTAATCGGTCCGGTTGTGGATGTCCGCTTCAATGCTGGCGAATTGCCAAAAATTTATAATGCGCTGAAGATGAGCGATCCGCAGCTGACGCTGGAAGTCCAGCAGCACCTCGGCGACAACTGTGTGCGCACCATTGCACTGGGTACGACAGACGGCCTGAAGCGCGGCATGGAAGTGTCCGATACCGGCGCTGCGATCAAGGTGCCGGTCGGTCAGGCAACGCTGGGCCGCATCATGAACGTGCTGGGTGAGGGGATCGACTTTGAGGGTTCCGAGGTCAAGGCCGAGCAGTTCAACGAGATTCATCGCGCTGCGCCGAGCTTCGACGAGCTCTCTCCTGCTGCCGAGATCCTCGAGACCGGTATCAAGGTGATCGATCTGATCGCGCCGATCGCCAAGGGCGGCAAGGTTGGCCTGTTCGGTGGCGCCGGCGTGGGCAAGACCGTGAACATGATGGAGCTGATCAACAACATCGCCAAGGCGCACGGCGGCTTCTCGGTGTTCGCAGGCGTGGGTGAGCGTACCCGCGAAGGCAACGACTTCTACTATGAGATGAAAGAGTCCAACGTGCTGGACAAGGTGGCGCTGGTATATGGTCAGATGAACGAGCCTCCGGGTAACCGTTTGCGTGTTGCGCTGACCGGTCTGACGATGGCCGAGTACTTCCGTGACGAGGGTCGTGATGTACTGATCTTCATCGATAATATCTACCGCTACTCGCTGGCCGGTGTTGAGGTTTCGGCGCTGCTGGGCCGCATGCCGTCAGCGGTGGGTTATCAGCCGAACCTGGCCGAGGAGATGGGCCGTCTGCAGGAGCGCATTGCTTCGACGAAGACAGGTTCGATCACATCGGTTCAGGCCGTTTATGTGCCGGCCGACGATCTGACCGATCCGGCTCCGGCGACGACGTTCGCGCATCTGGATTCGACGATCGTGCTGTCGCGTTCGATTGCCGAGCTCGGCATCTATCCGGCCATCGATCCGCTCGACTCCTCATCGCGTCAGCTTGATCCGAAGGTGATCGGTAACGAGCACTACGATGTGGCCCAGGGTGTGCAGCAGACGCTGCAGCGCTACAAGGAGCTGCAGGATATTATCGCTATTCTGGGCATGGACGAACTCTCTGACGAGGACAAGCAGCTGGTGGCCCGCGCCCGCAAGATTCAGCGCTTCCTGTCGCAGCCGTTTCATGTGGCCGAGGTATTCACCGGTTCTCCGGGCGTTTACGCCAAGAAGGAGGAGACGATCAAGGCATTCAAGGGTATTCTGGCCGGTGAGTATGATCATCTGCCGGAGCAGGCCTTCTACATGGTTGGGGGTATCGAAGAGGCCGTGGCCAAAGCCGAAAAGATGGCGGCTAAGGGCTAATGGCTGCGACGATGCAGGTGCTGGTGGCCACGGTGGAGCGCGAGGTCTATCGCGGCGAGGCAGAATTTCTGGTTGCGCCGGGTTCGGCTGGTGAGCTGGGTATCATGCCCAAGCATACCCCGCTGATCAGTTCGCTGGCTGCCGGCGAGCTGCGCATCACCAACGGAGACACTGTCGACGAGGTGTTCGTATCCGGCGGCTTTATTGAAGTTCAGCCTGATATAGTGACCGTGCTCTCCGACTCGGCCGAGCGCGCCTCCGATATCGATGAGGCTGCGGCGATTGAGGCTGAGCGCAAAGCCAAGGAGATGCTGGAATCCCGTAACGAGGATATCGATTACGCCAAGGCTGAAGCCGAACTGGCCATGATGACCGCGCGTCTGATGTGGCTGAAAAAGAAAAAGAAACACTGATCCGTCCGGATCCTGTGATCAAAAGGGGGCTGCTGATGCAGTCCCTTTTTTTGTTGCAACGCGCATGCTTTTCTACACACTGCATGTATCAGACGATCTGCTATAATGGCCATTCACGGCAGTCGGTCGTCGTCGATGACACAGGGGGGTGTAAATGGATAAATATCATTATCCGGATCTGCAGGTCTGCGTGCTGGCAGCCGGCAAGGGCAAGCGGATGCGCTCGAATCTGCCCAAGGTGCTGCACAAGGTACTGGGTAGAGCGATGATCGATCATATTCTGCATACGGTCGAATCGCTGACGCCGAAGGGGATTGCTGTCGTCACCGGACATGCCTCTGAAATGGTGCGCGCCCATGTCGGCCAGCCGGTCAATCTCGAGTGGGTGATTCAGGACAAACAGCTCGGCACCGGCCATGCGGTTAAGCAGTGCGAGCAGGTGATACGCGATGTGCGCGACGTACTGATTGTCTGCGGCGATACGCCGCTGCTGCAGACGGCCACGCTGGCCGAATTGGTCGAGCGACACCGCAGCTCTGATGCCGATGTGACCGTGCTGACTGCAAGGCCGGACAATCCAACCGGCTACGGCCGCCTGCGCCGCGACGAGCAGGGGCGCGTGGTCAGTATCGTCGAGGAGAAGGATGCAACGGCCGAAGAACGGGATATCCGCGAAGTCAGCAGCGGTATCTACTGCGTCCGCTTCGAGGTACTGTTCGATCTGCTGCATGAGATCGGCAACAGCAATGCACAGGGCGAATATTATTTGCCCGACATTGTACCGCTGGCGCTGGCAGCCGGGCAGAAGGTCGAGGCTGTGCTGATGGATGATGCCGACGAGATGCTCGGCGTGAACGATCGTGTGCACCTGGCTCATGTCGAGGATCTGATGCAGAAGCGAATTATCGAGGATTGGCAGCGTTGCGGCGTGACGATCGAGAAACCGGATACCGTGCGTATCGAGGCGAGTGTGAAGATCGGTATTGACACGGTCGTGCAGGCCGGCTGCTATCTGCTCGGTTCCACCCAGATCGGCGATGAGTGCAGGATCGGGCCGAATACCGTACTCGTCGATGCGTGGCTGGACGATCGAGTCAATGTGTTCGCATTCAGTCATATCCATGGTGCCTCGGTCGGCTCAGATGCACGGGTCGGCCCTTATGCCCGTTTGCGTCCGGAAGCACAGCTGGATGAGCAGGTGCATATCGGTAACTTTGTCGAGGTAAAGAAGTCGGTTATCGGCCACGGCAGCAAGGTCAATCACCTATCCTACATCGGCGATGCGACGATCGGATCGAACTGCAATATCGGTGCCGGTACCATTACTTGCAACTACGACGGCGCCAACAAGTTTGTCACCGAGATCGGCGACAATGTATTTGTCGGCTCCGATACGCAGCTGGTTGCGCCGGTGCGTGTCGGCAACGATGCAACCATCGGCGCCGGCAGCACGATTACGCGTGACGTCAAGGCCGGCGGGCTGACGCTCTCCGAGCGCAGCGCCCAGAAGCATCATCCGGACTGGAAGCGGCCGGTTAAGGACAAACATTAATGTGCGGCATTGTCGGCGCGATTGCAGAGCGCAATGTCATGCCGATCCTGCTCGATGGCCTGCAGCGGCTCGAGTACCGCGGTTATGACTCTGCCGGCGTTGCGGTCCGGACCGATGAAGGTGAACTCAAGCGCTTTCGCGCACTGGGCAAGGTGTCGGTGCTGCGAGAGCTGGTCGAACAGTCGGATATAATAGGCGGTCGGCTCGGTATTGCGCATACACGCTGGGCGACGCACGGCGTGCCGGCCGAGCGCAATGCCCATCCGCAGATGAGCGGCGTGCGCGTGGCGATCGTCCATAATGGTATCATCGAGAATCATATCGAACTGCGTGAGCGGCTGGCGGCGAAGGGCTACAGCTTCACATCGGAAACCGATACCGAGGTGATTGCTCACCTGATGGCGGACAAGCTCGCATCGGGGGTGGATCTGTTTGCTGCGGTTGTTGCGACGACAGCCGAGCTGGACGGTGCTTATGCGCTGGCGGCAGCGAGTCCGGAGGATGGTTCGCGCATTGTCGTTAGCCGGGCCGGCAGTCCGCTGGTGATCGGGCTCGGTGATGATGGCAATTACATCGCCTCGGATGTCACCGCGCTGTTGTCGGAAACAAACCGCTTTATCTTCCTCGAAGAGGGCGATGTCGCCGACGTGCGCCGTGACGAGGTGCGTATTTACAATGCGCAGGGCGAAGCGGTCGAGCGGCCGGTCAAGGTGTCGGCGCTGACCGGCAGCAGTATCGGCAAGGGACCGTATGCCCACTATATGCTCAAGGAGATTTATGAGCAGCCGGGCGTAATCGCCGAGACGCTGGAGGGGCGTATTCATCACGGCCGCCTGCTGGAGGCCAGTTTCGGCCATGAAACCAGTGCGCTGCTCGATAAAACCAAGCATGTGCAGATTATCGCCTGTGGCACCAGCTACCATGCGGGGCTGGTCGCGCGCTACTGGCTCGAGGAGGCCGGCATTCTCTGTTCGGTCGAGGTGGCCAGTGAATACCGCTATCGCAATGCTGTCGTGCCGGAGCAGTCGCTGCTGATTACGATTTCGCAGTCGGGTGAAACGGCCGATACGCTGGCCGCGTTGCGCGGCAGTCGCAGCAAGGGGTATATCGGCAGCCTGACGGTCTGCAATGTGCCGGAGAGTTCGCTGGTGCGCGAATCCGATGTCTGCTTTATGACTCGGGCCGGCACCGAAATCGGTGTTGCGTCCACGAAGGCGTTTACGACCCAGTTGGTCGCGCTGCGGCTGCTGACGATTGCGCTGGCCCGGCGGCAGGGGCTTACTCCCGAGCAGGAAGCGGTGATGGTCAACGAGCTGCATGCATTGCCGCGTCAGGTCGAGGTCGTACTGGAGTTGGCCGATGCGATTGGTTCGATGGCCGAACACTTTTCCGACAAGCACAATGCCCTGTTTCTTGGCCGCGGCCCGTTCTATCCGGTGGCGATGGAGGGAGCGCTGAAATTGAAGGAGATCTCCTATATCCATGCCGAGGCTTATCCTGCCGGTGAGCTCAAGCACGGGCCGCTGGCGCTGGTCGATGAGCAGATGCCGGTTGTCTGTGCCCTGCCCGATGATCCGCTGCTGGAGAAGGTGCTCTCCAATCTGCAGGAGGTACGCGCGCGCGGCGGTGAACTGTTCCTGTTCAGCGACCACAATGTTCGGGTCGGGCTGGATCGCTATCAGAATCTGACGCTGTCGGATATCTGTCCGGGTACTGCTCCGATCGTCTACAGCATTCCGTTGCAGCTGCTGGCCTACCATGTCGCCGTGATCAAGGGGACCGATGTGGATCAGCCGCGCAACCTAGCCAAATCGGTGACGGTGGAATGAATTTCGTTATATAAAATGTGAGGATGTTGATTATGGATTCGATATCAAAGTTGTTACTGAGGTACTTACGCTAAAAGACCTCCCAGATGATCAACTTTATCGTCTCGAATTAATTGCTTCTCTTTACAAACGGGGTTGGCGGTCTAATCAGATATCGGAATATCTGAACCAAAAGAAAATACGCACTCCAACGGGACAGGAATACAGTCCTAAATTGGTTTGGGTAACATATGACAAGTTCAAAAAGCACGAGGAGAGGGAACGAAACACTAAGGTTTCTGTTGACCAAGATTATTTTTATGTGAAAAAGCGTTCGATGAACCTTTGACGCTAAAGCAAACCAGTGTTGCTTAGACTAGGGTCTGTTAACACTAATTGAAATATGTATAATTGTTTCATGCAGTTAACATGTTCTCAATTTAATAAAATCGCTCACTTATTGCCCCGCGCCCGGG
>CAYSMR010000004.1:0-22815 GCA_964432195.1 uncultured Zetaproteobacteria bacterium
AAATGGTGGGCTCACAGGGACTCGAACCCCGAACCAACCGGTTATGAGCCGGTAGCGCTAACCAATTGCGCCATGAGCCCGTTTTCCGTCGTCGCGCAGCGGGACAGGCGGCACACTAATCAGCCCTTGGTGGCGTGGCAATCGCACAACGCGTAAGCTGCGGCGTCATGAAACAAGTCATTATTACCAAACCCACCCTGTTCACTGAACTGAATCTGCCGGAAGCGCTGCTCAAGGGCATCGAGGAGCTCGGCTTTACCGAGATGACCGATGTGCAGCAGACGGCGCTGCCGCTGACGCTGGCCGGCAAGGATGTCGCTGGTCAGGGGCGTACAGGCACCGGCAAGACCGCGACCTTCCTGATCACGGCGATCAACCGGCTGCTGACCAGCGAGCCGAAGCAGGGGCGCACGAATCACCATCCGCGCGTGCTGATTATCGCGCCGACGCGCGAGCTGATTATCCAGATCTATGAGGATGCCAAGAAGCTGGCCAAGCATACCGATCTGAAGCTGCACGCAGTATACGGCGGCGTCGATTACGAGAAGCAGCGCACCGGCTTCGAGAACGGCGTCGATATCCTGATCGGCACGCCCGGCCGCCTGATCGACTATCTGAAGAAGCGGGTCTATTCGCTCTCCAAGGCCGATATGCTGATTATCGACGAGGCCGACCGGATGTTCGACCTCGGTTTTATCAAGGATCTGCGCTTTATGCTGCGCCGGCTGCCGCCCTATGATCAGCGCCAGTCGCTGATGTTCTCGGCGACGCTGTCGCACCGGGTGCTGGAACTGGCCTATGAGCATATGAACTCGCCGGAGAAGATCCGCGCCGAGGAGGGCGAGCTGACCGCGTCGGGTATTACCGAGGAGATGTACCATACCAGCATGGAGGACAAGTTCCCGCTGCTGGTGCACCTGCTGCGCAAGTCGAATGTCGAGCGCGGCATGATCTTCGTCAACGAGAAGCGCACCGGCGAGCGCGTCGCCCGCGATCTGGCCCGCTACGGTTTCGCCGTCGGCATTCTCTCCGGCGATGTGCGCCAGCAGAAGCGGATGCGCATCCTGGAGGATTTCACGGCCGGCAAGCTGCATTTGCTGGTTGCCACCGATGTCGCCAGCCGCGGTCTGCATATCGATGGCGTGACGCATGTGTTCAACTACGATCTGCCTGAAGATGCCGAGAATTATGTTCATCGCATCGGCCGCACGGCGCGGGCCGGCTCGACCGGCACCGCGATCTCGTTCTCGTGCGAGCGGTTCTGCTTCGGCCTGCCCGACATTGAGGCCTATATCGAGCGGCAGGTGCCGCTGTTCCATATCGAGAGCGATATGCTCGAGATCGGCAAGCCGACCAATCCGGATGCGACAGCCGAGGGGCTGAAGCGGGAGGATAGGACCGAGCAGCATGATCGCTCCGGCGGCAGATCCGGCCGCGGCCGCTCCGGCAGCCGCTCGGGCGGAGGGCGTCCGGGCAACCGATCCGGCGGCAAACCGGATAGCGCTCAGGGCGCCGGGCAGGATAGCGCCGGCGATGCTAAAAAGCCGGCCAGACGGCACAGACGCCGCCGCGCAAAGAGCGGCGAGCATAAGCCGAGCGAAGGCTGAGCCGGATTCATGTCGGCTTAATCTGTCGGCTTTTACTGTTCCTGCGCGGCTGCTGCTGGGGCAGTCGCGCAGGCGTAAGCTAAGGGTACAACCCGTGATTCCCCGGCATACCAATCATCTTCCGGAGTGTTCATGTTTTTGCGCGTATCTGTCGTATTATCTTCCCTGATTATGCTGTGGAGCAGCGCCGCAGATGCTGCTGCGCTGCAGCAGGCAACATTCGATAACGGCGTCAAGCTGGTCGTCGAGGAGGATCACTCGGCGCCGGTCGCGATGGTGCAGATCTGGCTGAAGGTCGGCGGTCGCGACGAGCTGCCGGGCAAGACCGGGCTGGCTCATGTTTTCGAGCACATGATGTTCAAGGGCTCGGCCAAACTGGCGGCGGGCGAATTCAGCAAGCGCATTGCGGCGATGGGCGGCAATGACAACGCATTCACCAGCACTGACTACACGGCCTATTTCGAGACCGTGCCGGCTGACCGCGTCGATGAGGTGATCGGCATGGAGGCCGAGCGCTTCGCCCATCTCGCCTTGCGCGATGCGGATTTCCGGAAAGAGATCCGGGTGATCATGGAGGAGCGCCGGATGCGCACCGATGACGATCCGAACAGTCATATGTTCGAGGAGCTCTCGGCCGCATCGCTGCGACTGCACCCCTACCGCAACCCGGTGATCGGCTGGATGCAGGATCTGAAGCAGCTGAGCATCGATGATGTGCGCGCCTTCTACAAGCGGCACTATGTGCCGGGCAATGTCATTGTCGTTGTTGTCGGCGATGTCGATTTCAAGACTGTGAAGCGGCGGGTCGCCGCGACATTCGGGCGCATGCCGGCGCGCCCTGTGCCGCCCCGCTTCGATCCGGTCGAGCCGGAGCCGCTCGGTCCCAAGCGCATTCAGGTGCGGTTGCCCGCCCAGCTGCCGATGCTGGCGGTGACGATTCCGGCGCCGGTCTGGCATCCGGGCAAGAACGATCGTGAAGCGGCCGCGCTGGCGCTGGCCACCCATATTCTGGCCGGCGGCCGTTCGGCGCTGATGCAGCGCGAACTGGTCGATAAGCAGCGGCTCGCATTCTCGGCCAGCGCCGGTTACGACGAATCGGCGATGGGGCTCGATCTCTGGTACGCCTATGCGATGCTCGGGCCGAAACAGACGACCGAAGCGTTCGAGCGCGCCTTCTGGCGCCTGATTGGCGGCATGGCCGCCAAACCGGTCGATGCCGCGCGGCTGGCCGCGGCCAAGCGCAATATTATTGCGGGCGATGTGTTCGCGCAGGATTCGCTCTATCTGCGCGCCAAGCAGATCGGGCATCTGGAGGTGGTCGGCATCGGCGCGGCCAATCGCGATCGCTGGCTGGATGCGATCCGGGCCGTCACGCCCGATGATATCCGGCACGCGGTGCGCCGCTGGCTCAAACGGGATCGCTCGACGACCGGCATCCTGATCCCGGAGGTGAAATCATGATCGTCCGTTATCTGCTGCCTGTATTGCTGATGTTTGGCGCGCTGATTCCTGCCGCCGGCGCCGTGCCGCCGATTCAGCAGGCGCATCTGGAGAACGGCATGCGCGTGCTGCTGATGGAGGCGCACAATGTGCCGATGGTCGCGATGAAGCTGGCGATGCCGGCCGGCAGCCGTTTCGATCCGGCCGGCAAGGGTGGCGCGGCCGGGCTGCTCGCTGGCATGCTGCTCGATCACACGGCCCGTCACGATCATGTCGCCTGGGCCGATTTGCTCGATGCCGATGCGATCCGGCTGGGCGGCGGCGCAGGCCGCGATGAGCTCAGCCTGTCGCTGACGGTATTGAAGGATGCGCTGCAGCCGGGCCTGGATGCGTTCGCCGAGGCGCTGCTGCAGCCGGGTTGGGATAGCAAGCGCTTCGCGTTGCTCAAGCAGGATTCGATCGCCGCGGCGCAGAAGGCGCGCGAGGAGCCGGGCGTGCGCGCAGCGGAAGCCGCGGCTGAACTGCTGTTCAGCGATCATCCCTACGGCCACCGGCCGGACGGAACGATGGCGTCACTGGCCCGCATCAAGCTGAATGATCTGAAGCGGCTCTATCGCGATCAGATCCGGCCGTCGGAGGCGGCGCTGGCGGTCAGCGGCGATATCACGATGGACGAGCTGCTGCCGCTGCTCAATGCCCGCTTCTCCGGCTGGCGCGGGCGCGCGGCGCGCGGGCTGATGCATATCGCGACGCCGAAACCGGTCGTAGGCACTGCGCGGGATGTCGCGCTGCCGACCTCGCAGATGCTGGTGCAGCTGATCCGGCTGGGGCCGGCCCGCAATGGTGCGGCGTTTTTCCCGGCCTTCGTGCTCAACCATATGCTCGGCGGCGGCGGCTTTGCCTCGCGGCTGATGAACGAAGTGCGCGAGCAGCGCGGGCTGGTCTACGGCGTCTACTCCTATTTCCAGCCGCTGGCCGTGCCCGGCCCGTTTGTGATCACGCTGCAGACGCGCGCCGATCAGGCCGCCGGGGCCGAACGGGTCGTGCGGGATGTGCTGCGTGATATGGCGGCCGGCCATATCAGCCGGCAGCAGCTGGAGGCGAGCAAGGCCAATCTGATCGGCGGTTTCGCACAGCGCATGGATTCGAACCGAGAGCGGGTCGGCCTGATCTCGATGATCGGCCTCTACAATCTGCCGCTGGACTATCTGAGTCGCTGGCAGGCGCGTGTGCAGCGCGTGACGCTGGCCGAGGTGCAGGCGCAGGCGGCGGCCTATCTGAAACCGGCGCAGTGGAATCGCGTGCGCGTCGGGCCGGAGGCCGCGCTGAGCGGTCAGGGGTCGCTGCATCCAGCGCCGCAGCACAGGCAGTAAGCCGGGCATGCGCATTACCGCCGGCGCGATGCGCGGCCGCGTGATTCCGGTGCCGGATGTGCCGGGCCTGCGGCCGACGCCGGCCAAGGTGCGGCAGGCGCTGTTCAATATTCTCGGACCGGTTGACGGGTTTGACGTGCTCGATCTCTATGCCGGCTCCGGCATAATGGCGCTGGAGGCGCTCTCGCGCGGGGCTACGTCGGCGGTTTCGATCGAGCGCCAGCACCGGGCCGTGCGCAGCATCCGTCAGGCTTGCGCGCTGCTGCAGCTGGAGGCGCGCTGGCAGATTCGCCACGGCAGCGTGGAGCAGGGGCTCATGGCGCTCTCCGGCAGCCGCTTCGATCTGATCTTCGCCGATCCGCCGTATGCGCAGGGGCTTGCGAGCGCATTGCCGGCGCTGCTCGACCGGCGCGCCGTCGCCTGCGACCGTCTGGTGATCGAGGAGTCGGCCCGCGAGCAGCCGGAGTGGCCGGCCGGCTGGCAATGTCTGCAGTCGCGCCGCTACGGCGACAGCTGCCTGCACTTTCTCACCCGCACGGCGTAGTGCCTCTTCCTATTCTTCCTCTTTTACTGCTGCGCGCTGCTCGGCTGCTGCCGCCTCTTGGCCAGCCGGCGATCGGTCTGATAGAGAAAGGCCAGCAGTTCGGCGACCAGCTGGTAGGCCTGCTCCGGGATCTCGGCGCCGACCGGCACCCGCGCCAGCAATTGCACCAGATTATCGTCGCGCCGGATATGGATATCGGATTCGCGCGCAATCTCGAGAATGCGTTTGGCGACCTCGCCGTAGCCGGATGCGACAACCTTCGGCGCGGCACCACTCTCCTGCTCGTAGCTGATGGCGACGGCGGCTTCGCGGTCTGCCTGTTTCATGTCGGGTTTCATGCCAGATGCCCCGATGCATGCGCTGGGGCGACGATCGGTTCGCAGCCTTCGCTGAGCTGCGCGGCCAGTTTGGCGCCATCGTCTGCCGCGCGTGCAGCGAGCCATTCGGCAAACGGCTGTTGCAGTTCGCGATAGCTGTCGCGGCCGGCCACCCGCAGCTGCAGCGATATCGGTGCTTCCCCGTGCTGCTCGATCGCGAAATAGACTGCGCCGATCGCATCGAGATCGAGACGTCCGTGCAGCGTGAAGCCGTCGGCCGCCGATTCCCGTTCGATCCGCCCCTTCGGTTCGCCGCTCTGCTCGTCGTCAATGAACAGCATGTCGCCGTGGCTGGCCGGATGGAAGCTGAAGCCGTGCTGTTGCCCCTGTTGGCGCAGCGGCCAATCCTGCTGCTGCAGCTGCGGCGGCTTGCCGCCGGCCGCATCGGCGAGCTGGCCGGCCAGCCGCTCGGCCAGCACTGTCGTGGCCTGCGATTCGCTCATGATGCGCAGTTTCGGTGGCGTCCCGTTCTCGACGATCAGCACCCACAGCTGCCCGCCCGGCAGTCGCGTCGGCAGGCTGACCTGCATCCGGATTGAACCGAGCAGCAGCGTCGTGCCGCCGTGATCGTTCTGCAGGATGCGGGCCGGCAGCAGGCTGCCGGTCAGAAACGGCAGCGGCCGCGCGCTGCTGCCCTGCGGCAATGGCAGCAGCTTTGCGCCGGCGATCTGGGCCGGATTCAGCATTGCGGCGGCCGTATTGCGGCGGCGACGGGGACGGGGATAAACGGCATCATCGGTGGACTCTATATCGGTTCGATCCGGCCGGACTTTATCGCGGCGCGCTGGCAAGACCCGTCTCTCTGCAAGCGTCGGCAGCGCGGATGCGCAGTAGCTTTTTACTTCGCAGACGCATGGATGTACGTTTCGCTGCCAATCAGGAGGCTGTTGTGACCCATATCCGTATCGCTACCCGTCGTTCCCCGCTGGCCCTGTGGCAGGCTGAATATATTGCCGCCGAGCTGGAGCGGCTGGACCCGAATGTCACAACCGAGCTGGTCAAGATCGTCACCCGGGGCGACAAGATCCTCGACGTGCCGCTGGCGCAGGTGGGCGGCAAGGGGCTGTTTACCAAGGAGATCGACGAGGCGCTGCTCGACGGCCGCGCCGATATCGCCGTCCATTCGATGAAGGATGTGCCGACCCAGCTGCCGGAGGGAACCGGCATCCGCGCCCATCCGAAACGCGAGGACCCGCGCGATGCGATCGCAACGATCAGCGGCGGCGGACTGGCCAGCCTGCCCGAAGGGGCCACGATCGGCACCTCCAGCCTGCGCCGCGTTGCGCAGATCCGGGCCCGTTTCCCGTCGATGCAGTTCAAATCGATCCGCGGCAATATCCAGACCCGGCTCTCCAAGCTCGGCGACGAGGTCGATGCGGTGATTCTCGCCGCCGCCGGCGTGCGCCGGATGGGCATGGCCGACCAGATGCACGATTTCATCGATACTGGGACGCTGCTGCCGGCCGTTGCCCAGGGCACGCTCGGCGTGCAGACGCGCGATGCCGATGATGTGATCAATGCGCTGGTCGATCAGCTCAATGACGCTGACACTGTGGACCGTACCCGCGCCGAGCGCGCCTTTCTGGGCCGCCTCGAAGGCGGTTGTCAGGTGCCGATCGCCGCATATGCGACGCTTAACGGCGATACGCTGCATCTGAAGGGGCTGGTCGGCGCCGTCGACGGCTTGCAGCTGATTGTCCGCGAATGCAGCGGCGCGCGCAGCGATGGCGCAGCGATGGGGCGCGCGCTGGCCGATGAAATCCTTGATGCCGGCGGTCGCGAAATTCTGCAGGCGCTCTACGCGGCCGGCTGACAGGCCACCGCAGAGATATGAACAGGGGCGGCGCCGCTTTGCGCTGTTTCCTGAAGTTGCCGGTGTGAATGCCGGCCGTTCCGGATGAGTCAACGACTGCAGGCCCTTTGCGGCGATATTACAACGCTGGCCGTTGATGCGATTGTGAATGCTGCGAACGCATCGCTGCTGGGCGGCGGGGCGTTGACGGAGTGATCCATCATGCGGCAGGTCCGGAGTTGCTGCGCGCATGTCGCGGACTGGGCGGTTGCGAAACCGGTCATGCGAAGCTGACAAAGGGGTATCGCCTGCCGGCGAAATATATCATTCACACCGTCGGCCCGGCCTGGTGGGGCGGCCGAACTGCTGGCCGCCTGTTATCGGCAGTCGCTGGAGGTCGCCGCACGCCATCGCTGTCGCTCTGTTGCCTTTCCCTGCATCAGTACAGGCGTGTACGGATATCCTGCAGGGCTGGCCTCGGCCATCGCCGTATCGAGCGTTGCAAAAGCATTGCCGCGCCATGGCGTGATCGAAAAGGTGCTGTTTTTCTGCTTTTCCCGGGCCGATTTGCAGATCTATCAGCAGTTGCTTCAGAGTGAAGGGGAGCGCTAGGGAGATGCTGATTTATTGCCATCTTGGCAAAAATCAGTCCGCTCAGGCAAAAGCGTGGTTTTGCCATCGCTTACAAATCAGCCACTTATGCGACTGATTTAGGGCATCATCTCCGGCTCTTTCATGTGCGCTTCGGGATTGGCTTCGCTCTTTCGCTACCCGGTGATATGCCTCACGGCGGATGCAGTCGCGGCAGGTCAGGCTTGCCGCCGACACTGAAACGCGCGATGGAGGTCGGCATGTCTACGCTTTTTCACGACGGATCTGACAGGTTGCAGCATCTGTCCGAACAGTTTCTCGAACAACACCGGGAGGATATCCTCTATGCGGCGCAGATTCCCGTCGCATTGACGGCGCTGGCGGCGCTCTATTTTCTGGCCTAGCCGGGTATTGAACAGCCGCTGGTAAAATAGCGCGTTCCGGCAAACAATGGGGCGCTCAATTTCGAGTCACGGGCGGCATATGTTCTGGAAACTCAAAACACTGGCGGAGATGAGCGACGAAGAGTGGGAGTCGCTCTGCGACGGCTGCGGCCGCTGCTGCGTCTGGAAGTTCGAGGATGAGGATTCCGGCGAAATCCTCTATACCGATATACGCTGTGAACTGTTCGATGACAGCTCCTGCCGCTGCACCGATTATCAGCGCCGGCGGGCGCGCGTGCCCGACTGCATGGATATCCGGACCATGGATGATGCGCACTACGCCTGGCTGCCGTCCACCTGCGCCTACCGGCTGCTGCATGCCGGTCAGCCGCTGCCCGACTGGCATCCGCTGCTCTCCGGTGATGCGGAGTCGCCGCATCGCGCGGGCATCTCACTGCGCGGCCGGACCGTCTGCGGCGACGGTTTTACGCCGCCCGATATTCTGCGCCATATCATCGATCCAGACATCGATCCGGATGACGCGCCGGCCGGAGCGGACGATGGGTGATGATGCGCGCCGCTGCCCGTGCAGTTCCGGCCGGCCGCTGGCCGCCTGCTGTGCGCCGGTTATTGCAGGGGCTGACGCCGCGACGGCCGAGGCGCTGATGCGATCGCGCTACACGGCCTATGTGCTTGGCGAATGGGATTATCTGCGCCGGAGCTGGCATCCGGATACGCGCCCGTCGCGCGTTTCGTCGACCAATACCGAATGGCTCGGGCTGACGATTGTCGCCAGCAGTGAAACAAGCGTGGAGTTCATCGCCGGTTTTCGTGAACAGGGGAGGGTGATGGCGCTGCACGAAACCAGCCGCTTTGCGCGGGACGGCGGGCGCTGGCGCTATATCGACGGCGTCTGCGATGTGCATCCGGTCGTCCCCAATGAGCCGTGCCCGTGCGGCAGCGGCAAAAAAAGCAAACGCTGCTGCGCCCGAACCTGACGGACGATTCCGGCTGGCCGGGCTGCCGCTTGCTTTGTGCGGCGGGCCGGTCAACATTTCGCATGCCGACCGCCGCACAGATGCGCAGGCTGCCTGCGCGTCGGGAGATGTTGTATGAGGGGTGTTGTATGAAATCAGTCCGGATGATATGCCTGCTCGCCCTCTGTTCGCTGCTGCCGCTCTGGAGCGCCGCCGCAGGCGAGTGGCGCGCAACTCAGGGCGATGTCGTGGTTGTCGAGCGCGATTATCCGGGGCAGCAACTGAGCCTGAACTGTTTCGGCCGCCAGTGGCCGCTGCAGGCGGTGCGCCCCGGCCACTGGCGCGGCTGGATCGGCGTTGATCTGAAGAAGAAGCCGGGCCGCTACAATATCATCTGGCAGAACGGCCGGACGCCGGTCGCCAACGATCTGTTGCAGGTCGAGCAGGGCCATTTCCGCATCTCCCATATCGAAGTATCAAAAAAGATGGCTGTGTTCGACAAGCCGACGCTGGCGCGCATCCGCCGCGAGGTAAAAGCGCTTAAGGCGACCTATCTGACGCCGGTTGATGCGGCCCCGGCGATCGTGATGGCCTTCCGCCCGACCGACGGCGTGATCTCGACGCCGTTCGGCGCGCAGCGCTATGTGAACGGCGAACCGCGTTCGCCCCACTCCGGACTCGATATCGCCGCACCGGCTGGCACGCCGGTGACAGCCCCGCTGGCCGGTCGCGTATTGCTCGTGGCCGATATGTATCTGAACGGCAAAACGGTAGCCATCGGTCACGGAAATGGATTAGTCTCCGTCTATTCGCACATGCGCAGTACGGCTGTACGGCAGGGGGAATGGATTGAGCAGGGGGGGCGCATCGGCGAAGTCGGCGCGACCGGTCGGGCAACCGGCCCGCATCTGCACTGGAGCGTACGCTTCCATAATGCTCGCGTCAATCCGGACAGTTTGGTAGCAACGCAACGCAAACAGCAGGGGTGAATGTGATATGAAAGCATTGATTATCGACGATGAAGATTCCGTCCAGGGCATACTCTCGGCCTTTCTTAATCGCTATGTCAGCGAGCGCGGCATCGAGGGCGACATCTCCAGCATGGGCGATCCGGTACAGAGCCTGTTCGAGCTGACCACGCACGGCCATGAGTATCAGGTGATACTGCTCGATGTGCGCATTCCACGCCTCTCCGGCGACGAGATCTACAGCTCGCTGGAGCAGGTGAATCCGGATGTCGTTGGGCGCATTATCTTCGTGACTGGCTATCCGGAGGATCTGCATGAGCGTTTTCCGGACAAGCAGTTCAACATCCTGCAGAAACCGTTCCGTTACGCGAAATTCGCCGAAACGCTGGATGAGCTGCTCGGTCAGTCTGCCTAAGGCGCATGCAGCAGGGGGGCTGGCAGGCATCGCTGCTGGAGCAGCGGTTGGCATGGGGCGTGGCGGCCGGTTGTATCGTGCTGGCTGTGCTGGCGGCGCACCGGCCGGAGTGGTTCGACTTCTCCGCGCCTGCCCCCGAGCCTGCGGCTGAACAGACGCGCATCGCGCCGTCTCTGCCGCTTGCCGGGCGCGATGTGTCGGCGGTCAGCCACTCCGCAGCTGTTGCAAAGAAGCCTGCCCCGGCTGAGCCGACGGTTGTGCCGACTCGCTCCGATTCAACCCGGCCCGGTTCAACACGAACCGAGTCAACGCAAAGCGCCTCAAGCCGATCCGCGCACGCTAGGGTAGAGCAATCGCGCCCACCAGCTCCCGCCGCCGCGATCGCGCCGGGTTACTATGTTCAGCTCGGCGCATTTCAGCAGCGCGCTCGCGCCCGCGGGTTGGCCGACCAGCTGCGCCGCCACGGCTGGCATGCGGTAGTTGTTGTTGCCAGGGCAGGCGGTCTGCATGCGGTCTGGGCCGGTCCGAACCGGACCCGTGCCGCGGCCGAATCGCAGCAGGCGGCGATCCAGCGCAAACTGCGCAAACGGGGTTTTATCGTCCGCCGCAAATAACAGAGCCCCCGCCGTGACGGCAGGGGCTCGTGTCTGTCAGGCTATTCGCGTGCGCTGCGTTCGGGCTTAGCGGCCGCCGCCCTCGACCTGTACAGCCGCATCGGGAGAGTCTGCGAAGGTTTTCAGTTTTCCTGCTCGTGACGGATGGCGCAGCTTGCGCAGCGCCTTGGCCTCGATCTGGCGGATACGCTCACGCGTAACGCCGAACTGCTTGCCGACCTCCTCCAGCGTATGATCGGTGTTCATGCCGATGCCGAAACGCATGCGCAGTACCTTCTGCTCGCGGTCGGTCAGATTCTCCAGTACCTCGAGCGTAGCCTCGGCAAGCGCCGCGCCGACGGTGGCATCGAGCGGGTTCTCGGCCTTCTCGTCCTCGACGAAATCGCCCAGCTGCGAATCCTCGTCGTCGCCGATCGGGGTTTCCAGCGAGACCGGCTCCTTGGCGACTTCGAGAATCTGCTCGACCTTCTCGACCGGCAGTTCCAGATGCTCGGCCAGCTCTTCCGGGGTCGGTTCGCGGCCGATGTTCTGGGCGATCTGACGGGAGACGCGCATCATCTTGTTGATTGTTTCGATCATATGCACCGGGATGCGGATCGTGCGGGCCTGATCGGCGATCGAGCGGGTGATCGCCTGCCGGATCCACCAGGTTGCATAGGTCGAAAACTTGTAGCCGCGCCGCCATTCGAACTTCTCGACCGCCTTCATCAGACCAATATTGCCTTCCTGAATCAGGTCGAGGAAGCCCAGTCCGCGGTTGGTGTACTTCTTGGCGATCGAGATCACCAGACGCAGGTTGGCCTCGATCATTTCGCGCTTGGCCTGACGCATCTTCGCCTCGCCCATCGTCAGCTTGCGCGCGACATCCTTGAGCTCGGCGATATCCATCTCGGTTTCCTGCTCGACGCGCTTGAGGCGGCGCTGATTCTCCTTGATCTTGCCGGTGACCGGCTCGATCTTCTCAACCCACGGCGCGTCCCGGTTCTGGCGGATCAGATCGTCGATCCAGCGCTCGTTGGTCTCGTTCGGCGGGAAGGTGTCGAGGAACAGTTTGCGCGGCATGCGCGCTTTCAGCGCATAGTCGCGGATCGTGCGCTCGAAACGGCGTACTCGTTCGACGGCGTTCTTGAAGCGCTGCACCAGCTGGTCGAGCTGGCGCGGCGAGAACGGAATGCTGACCAGCTCGATCAGCATCGCATCGAGCACCTCGCGGCTTTTAGCCTGCAGGCCGGCGTCATTCGGCTTCTTGGCTAGCTTCTTCTTCAGCTCGATGAACTCGTCGTGCAGCTCCTTGGCGTTGGCAAAGTGGCTGAGCGCCTCTTCGAGCTGCTCTTCCTTGGTGATCACCGTCTCCAGCATCGGCGTGCCGTCAGGCGTTGCAGTGCGCGCCTTGATCGCCTCGGTCAGCTGCTCGCCGTCGAGTTTCGGCTCGGTCTCTTCCGGCTCGTCGATCTCGTCCTCGCTGCGGCTCATGCGATTCTCGTACTCCTTGATCGCGGCCGCATTGATCACCTTTTCGTCGACATCGATGATGTCGCGGAAATTCGGCTCCTCGTCGTTTTCCAGCGCCTCATCGCGGATTTCGATAATGCGCTCGCCGAGCAGCATGATTTCGCGGAATGTCGACGGGCAGAGGCAGATCGACTCATGCACCTGCATGCGTCCCTCTTCGATGCGGCGGGCGATCTCGATCTCGCCTTCGCGGGTCAGTAGTTCCACCGTGCCCATTTCGCGCAGATACATGCGCACCGGGTCGTCGATGCGCACCACCGTGCCCAGCTGCGAGGTATCGGCGCGCAGGGCGGAATCCTCCTTGCGCAGGCGATCCTTACGCATCGCGTAGGTGCCGGTCGGGGCGCGCTCCGGATCCACGACCTCAACGCCCATTTCGGTGAACACGTTGATCAGCTGCTCGACGCGGTCGGCCGAGACCAGGCCGCCCGGCAGATGTTTGTTCAGATCGTCATAGGTGATAAAGCCGGCCTGCTTACCCTTGGCCATCAAGGTGCCGAGTTCGCGGATGGAAATCTGTTCCTGACTGTTTTTCGACATGCGGTTATGCTCCTGTTTCATCATGCATCTGTTCGGTGAGTATGCGTTGTTGCTGCTGTATTTCACGCAAACGGGTCTGCATCGGTATGGCTTCAGCCAGACTCAGCTCGCGCCTGATACGCCGACGGATGTCATTGGCTTCCATATCCAATAACAGACTCTCGAATTCAATATCCTGAACGGTTGCCTGATTCACCCAGCGAGAAATCATTGTCTGGCTGTCAGGGTATTCCCGGGCCAGTTGTCTCGCGATGTCGGTATTGTCGTCTTCGGCATCCGCTTCGATCGAAAAAGCGCGCGAGTATAGTTGGTAAACGCTCGAGTTGTCAATAAAGAAGCCGGCCGCCACATCGGGCAGTTGCGCGAAACGAGCCGGCTGCTGCATCAGCGCAGCCATGAAGCGCTCCTCGACGGCGTTCAGCGCGGCTTCCGGCGCAGGCTGATCCTGTTGTTGCGGCGGCTGCGGCGCGCGTCGCCGGCTCTGCTGCAGCGCGATGCCGGTGGCATGCTCCACCTCTTGCCGCCACGCCTGCCGCAGATAGCTGTCGGTCATCGTGGCCAGCATCGCATCGGCCTTTTTGGCCATGCGGGCGCGGCCATCTGCCCCCTGTCCGGCCAGCAGCTTCAGGCCGTTCAGCCAGGTTTCCAGCACAGGTTTGGCCTGTTCGTCAATGCGGCGCATGAAGGCCTCCGCTCCCTCCTGTTTGAGCAGCGAATCGGGATCCTCGTCTTCGGGCAGATAGAGGAAGCGTGGCATCAGTTCGGATTTGAGCAGCGGCAGCATGCGCTCGAGCGCCCGCCATGCCGCCTGCCGGCCAGCCCGGTCGCCGTCGAAGGAGAAGACCGGCGCATCGCAGAGACGGAAGATTTCATGGATCTGGCGTTCGCCGATCGCGGTGCCGAGCGGCGCCAGGCCGATTTTCAGGCCGTGCGCGGCCAGCGCCAGCACATCCATATAGCCTTCGACGACGATCAGCTGCTTGGTCTTGCGGATCGCGTCGCGATGTTCGGAGAAGCCGTAGAGCAGTTCGGACTTGTGAAACCAGTCGGTTTCCGGCGAGTTCAGATATTTCGGCTGCTCCTGATCATCGAGGACGCGGCCGCCGAAGCCGACGATGCGGCCGCGGCGATCGCGAATCGTGAACATCAGCCGGTTGCGGAAGCGGTCGCCATAGCCGCGCTCGCCCTTGAACAGCAGACCGACCGCCTCCAGCTGCGCATTGCTGCGCGGCTGGTCGCCGAATACGCGCTGCATGAAGCCGTAGCCGGCCGGCGCATAGCCGAGACCGTAGTCGCGGATGATCGCATCCGGCAGGCCGCGCCGCTGCAGATAGGCACGCGCCGCTGCGCCCTGTTCGCCGGCCAGCGCCCGGCTTATCGCATCGGCGGCGCGCGCCAGCAGCTCGTAGCCCTGTCGCTGACGGGTCTGATCGACCGGGTCGCGTTCATGTTCACGCGGGATCTCGAGGCCGGCCTTCTCGGCCAGATGTTCGACCGCTTCGGGAAACGAGTAGCCGTCGTGCTCCATCAGGAACTGGAATGCGCCGCCGCCCTTGCCGCAGCCGAAACAGTAGTAGAGCTGCTTGTCCGGCGATACCGAGAACGACGGCGACTTTTCGTGATGGAACGGGCAGAGCCCCATCAGGTTGCTGCCGGACTTTTTCAGTTCGACATGACGCGCAATAATCTCGACCAGATCGGAGCGGGCTACGACCTCATCAATAAAGGCGGGGGGGAAGTGGGCCATAACGGGTTTGTAGTGTACAACAGGGGCTTATGCAAGGCCGCTGCGGCAATCTGTTGGAAGTCAGCCCAGGCGCGCCTTGACGAGCGCCGAGATCTTGCCCATATCGGCCCGGCCGGCCGCTTTCGTCTTGACGATACCCATCACCTTGCCCATGTCGCGCATGCTGCTGGCGCCGGCGGCGCTGATCGCCTGCCCGACGATCTCGTCCAGCTCCGCATCGGAGAGCGGCGCCGGCAGATAGCTCTGGATGATTGCGGCTTCGGCCAGCTCCTGCTGCTGCAGATCGTCGCGGCCGGCTTCGCCATACTGGGCCGCAGCATCGTTACGCTGCTTGACCAGCTTGGCCAGCACGGCGATCGCATCGGCATCGGAGAGCGCGCCGCCGGCCTCGATCTCTTTGTCTTTCAGGGCTGCCCGCATCATGCGGATGCAGGAGAGTCGGGCCTTCTCCTTCGCCTTCATGGCGGATTTCATATCTTCGGTTAACTGTTTCAGCATGTTTCTGCTCCGTCGTTCATCAGGGTTGTGTTGCCGCTCCGTTAGCAGTCGCGGCAAAAACGGTTGCATCAAAAAAATGCCGGGCCAAGGCCCGGCATTTGCAACGATCATGCGTCGAGCGATTTAATAATCGCGGTTCTCACGCATGCGCACGCGACGCAAACGCTTCATTAGACGCTTGCGAGCGGCCGCTTCCTTGCGTTTTTTCGCGATCGAAGGCTTCTCATAAGCTTCGCGACGACGGCATTCGGAAATCACGCCGCCCTTCTCGACCTGCTTGCGAAAACGCTTCAGCGCAATTTCAAACGGCTCTTCAGGATTCACTCTAATTCCTGGCATATTAAAACATCACCACCTTTGGCATGGCCATAAACTCGCCCTTCCTGTGATGCGGCGCTAGGCTCGCATCCGACCCCCGAAGGGGGCGTGAAAAAGGGCGGCGAATTATGGCCATAGAGCAGGACAAGTCAAACCAGGCGTTAAATACGACGATAGCCGGGGCGCGCGGCCCCGGCCTGCTGCGCGCCGCCTACAGCGTCGGCGGCTGGACGATGCTCTCGCGCCTGCTCGGCTTTGTGCGCGATATCCTGCTGGCGCGGGTGCTCGGCGCCGGTATGCTGGCCGATGCCTTTTTTGTCGCCTTCAAGCTGCCCAACTTCTTCCGCCGCATGTTCGCCGAGGGGACGCTGACCGTGGCGCTGGTGCCGGTGCTCTCCGATCAGCGCGAGCAGGGCGAGGATGCGGCGCACCGCTTTCTCGATGCGCTGGCGACGCTTCTGCTGCTGGCGTTGACCGCATTCACGCTGCTCGGCATGCTGCTGATGCCGTGGCTGCTCTATCTGTTTGCGCCCGGCTTTGCCGATGAGCCGGAGCGCTGGGCGATGGCGCTGGAGCTGGCGCGCTGGATGTTCCCCTATCTGGCGATGATTTCGCTGGCCGCGCTGGCCTGGGCGGTGCTGAACACCTACAAGCGCTTCGCGGTGCCGGCGGCCAGTCCGGCGCTGCTCAATGTCGCGATTATCTGCGCAGCACTGTTGCTGGCGCCGTCATTCGATAATCCGGCGATCGCGCTGGCGATCGGCGTGCTGCTGGGCGGCTTTCTGCAGCTGGCGATCCAGTTTCCGACCTTGAAACGAATTGGCTGGCGGCCGCGCATCAGTTTCGATTTCAGGCAGGCGGCGATCGGGGAGACCTTCCGCCTGTTCGCGCCGGCGCTGCTGGCGATCGCCGCCGTGCAGATCAATATTCTCGTCGGCACGATTCTGGCGACCCTGCTGGAGACCGGCGCCGTCTCCTACCTCTACTACTCGGATCGCATTGTGCAGCTGCCGCTGGCGCTGTTTGGCGTTGCGATGAGTACGGCGCTGCTGCCGACGCTCTCCGGGCACCTGGCCCGCGGCGATCGTCAGGCCGCCGTTGATGATCTGCGCTCCGGGCTGGCATGGCTGAGCTGGATCACGCTGCCGGCCGTGGCCGGCGCGCTCTGGCTGGCCGAACCGATTGTCGTGACTCTGTTCGAGCGCGGCGCGTTTTCGCATGCCGATTCGCTGGCGACGGCGCAGACGCTGCAGGCCTATGCGATCGGGCTGATTGCATTCTGCTGGGTCAAGCTGCTCGCGTCGGCCTGCTATGCCGGCAAGGATGCGCGGGCGCCGATGCGTTATGCGGCGATCAGCGTCGGCGTCAATATTGTGCTGGCTGTGATTCTGATGCAGTTCTGGAGCTATGTCGGGCTGGCGCTGGCGACGTCGCTGGCCGCATTCGTCAATATGGCGCTGCTCTACCGGCGTCTGCGCGGCATTTACGGGACGCTGTTTACGGGCGCAACGCTCAGGCGGCTGCTGACCGCCGTGCTCGCCAGCGGCCTGATGCTGGCCGGCCTCAGCGGCTTTGAGATGTTGTGGGCCTTTCCGGCCGACGGCGGCATGCAGTTCGCATGGATCGGCGCGGCGCTGGCCGGCGCGATTGCGCTCTTTTTCCTGGCCGCGCTGCTGCTGGGCGAACGCAAACTGCTGATGCGGTTTTTACGGAGGCGCGCTGATGCGGCGTGATGTGATTGTATTCGATATCGAGACGGTCGTGGATGCCGATGCGGCCCGACGGGTGTTGCGCCTGCCTGAGCTGGACGATTCCGCCGCGCGCGATGCGCTGAGCGACTATTTCCTTGCCAAAACCGATGGCCGCAATGATTTTCCCCGGCAGCCGTTTCACCGGGTCGTCGCGATCTCCTATGGTCATCTGATTCGCGAGCCGGGCGAGGAGGGGAGCGAGCTGGTGATGCGCCGGCTGGCCAGCGGCGGCGATGCGCAGAGTAGCGAACAGGAGCTGCTGGAGGGCTTCTTCCACCTGATCGAGACGCGCGCGCCGCAGCTGGTTAGCTTCAACGGGCGCGGCTTCGACGTGCCGGTGCTGAAATACCGCGCGATGGCGCACGGCCTCTCATGCCCGCGCTGGTTTTCGCAGGGGGATCGCTGGAACAGTTACGATGCGCGCTATTCAGCCGAGTATCACTGCGACCTGCTCGAACTGCTCTCCGATTTCGGCGCATCGGCCCGCTGCTCGATGGATGAGGTGGCAGCCGTATTCGGCGTGCCGGGCAAGCTGGAGACGGCCGGCGACAATGTGCGCGAGCTCTTCGAGGCCGGCCAGATCGGGGCGATCCGCGACTATTGCGAGACCGATGTGCTGACGACGATGCTGATTTTTCTGCGCCAGCAACTCTTTGCCGGAGCGCTCGGCGACGGCGCCTATGTGCGCGCGATGCTCGGCATTCGCAACTATCTGGAGGCCGAAGCCGAAACGCGCCGTCATCTGGGCGAATATCTGCAGGCCTGGGACGGGATCGGCTGACCGATGCCGGACAGTCACTACCGTTATCTGGCCCGGGCGCTGCGCATTTTCGAGCTGACCCGGCGCAAGCGCTTCGCCAAGGCGACGCTCAGCGAGCTGATCGACGGCAATTCGGACCCGGCCGGGCTGGATATGCTGATCGAGCAGTACGGCATCCGGCCGCCGGCGACCCAGTACAGCAAGAAGATGATCGCGCTGGCCTGTCGCCGCGCCCGCAACCGTGTCGAGGCCGCTGCATCCGAGTGAGTACGCAGCTGCTTCAATCGAGTGCTGTTCTGTCGGTGCAGCTGCGCTGGCATGGGGATTGCTCTCTTGGTGGTGTTGCGCAGATGATCTCGCGCGTAAAAGGAGTCAGCCATGGAACATGATGTGATGATCGGGCGTCAGCCGATATTCGACCGCGACTTTCAGGTTGTGGCCTATGAAATTCTCTACCGCGGCGCGAAGTCCGGTATGAGTCTGGAAAAGACGGCCGAGACGATGATCAGCACATTGATTGATATCGGGCTGGAACAGGTGGCCGGCAGTCTGCCGGTGCTGTTCAATGTCGATCGGGAGTTTCTGCTCAACGAGACCGAACTGACGCAGGTGCTGCCGCCCGAGCAGGTCTATCTGGAGATTCTGGAGACCGTGCCCGATGAGCCGGAGGTGCTTGCGGCCTGTCGCAGCCTGAAAGACAAGGGCTATCAGCTGGCGCTCGATGATGTGACGAGTGTGGAGCACGCCCGCGCCTTCATCGATTATGTCGATATCATCAAGATCGACTGGAAGGCTGCAGCCGACCCGGCCGCGATATTGAAGGAATTCCGACGCCATGATGTCAGATTTCTGGCGGAGCGGGTCGAGTCGTTCGAGGATGTCGAGCAGGCGAAGGCGCTGAATGTCGATCTCTATCAGGGCTTCTTTTTCTGCAAGCCGGATACGGTCAGCGGCACCAGGCCGCCGGAGTCGAAGATGTCGATCCTGCGCGCGATGCAGCAGGCGATGGTGGCGACGTCGATCAACGAGATATTTGATGTTGTACGTCAGGATGTCACGCTCTCCTATCGGCTGCTCAAGTATATCAACTCGGCCGCATTCGGCCTGCGTCGCGAGATTGCGTCGATCGAGCAGGCGCTGAGTCTGCTCGGGCTGAATAATATCCGCCGCTGGCTGACGCTGCTGGCGATGACGGCGCTGGCGGAAAACAAACCGCAGGAGCTGATTCGCCAGGCACTGTGGCGGGCCCGCTTTCTTGAGTCGCTGGCTCGCCAGCTGGGCGAGACGATCGTCGATGACGATTTCCTGATGGGCCTGTTTTCGATTCTCGATGCGCTGCTCGATCAGTCGATGCAGGAGTCGCTGCAGGAGATCAGTCTGGCCGACCATGTTCGCGACGGTCTGATCGATTTGTCGACGCCGATGGGGCAGAAGCTGGCGCTCTCGTTCGCAATCGAGCAGGGCGACTGGGAGTTTATCAAATCCTTCACCGATGATGGTCGCCGCATGGCCTATACCGATGTGACGCGCATTCAGGCCGAAGCGCTGCACTGGGCCGATGAACAGATGGCCGCGCTGAACGCGCTGAACTGAGTCCGGCGGCCGGCTGTTGTGGCCGGCAATAAACCGGATCTCCTGCGCCGTTCGCATTTTCATCCCCGCCTGATCCGGCTAGTCTGGCCGGATGTTTGCGCGCATGATGCTGATCCGGGTTCTGCAGGCCGTGCCGACGCTGCTCGGCGTGGCGACGCTGGTCTTTTTTCTGCTGCATCTGGTGCCGGGCGACCCGGTGGATGCGTTGCTCGGCGAGACGGCGATGGCGGCGGATCGCGAGGCGCTGCGCCACGCGCTGCATCTGGATCAGCCGCTGCTCTATCAATATCTTCACTATCTCTCCGGCCTTATCTCCGGCGATTGGGGCAGCAGCCTGGTGGATCAGCGCCCGGTGCTGGCGCGCATTGTCGAGCGCGCTCCGGCCACGGCCGAGCTGGCGGCAGTCAGTCTGCTGCTGGCCGTGCTGCTGTCATTGCCGCTCGGCTATATCGCCGCGAAGCATGCCGGCAAGGCGCAGGATATTGCCGCGATGGGCTTTTCGCTGGTCGGTGTTTCAATTCCCAATTTCTGGCTCGGTCCAGTGCTGATGCTGCTGTTTGCCGTTGCGCTCGGCTGGCTGCCGGTTTCCGGCATGGATCAGCCCGGTTCAATGGTGCTGCCGGCTGTGACGCTTGGTACGGCGCTGGCTGCGGTGCTCTCGCGCATGACCCGCTCCTCTTGGCTGGAGGCGATGAGTATGGATGCGATGCGTACGGCGCGCGCCTTCGGCATCTCCGAGCAGCGCATCTGGTGGCGGCATGCGGCGCGGCTGGCGATTGTGCCGGTGATGACGATGTTCGCGCTGCAGCTCGGGGCGGTGCTGGGCGGCGCGGTGATTACCGAAACGGTGTTTGACTGGCCGGGGTTGGGGCTGCTGACGATTGAGGCGATCCAGCGCCGCGATTACCCGCTGGTGCAGGGCTGCGTGCTGGTGATTGCGCTGTTTTACGTGCTGGCCAATCTGCTCGCCGATCTGCTGGGGCTGTGGCTTGATCCGAGACAGCGGCATGCCTGATCCGGGGCTGGCCGGCGGATCTGCGCATCGTTGTCGCGGATACCGATGATGCCGAGGGCGACGATGCTGCTGGCCGGCGGCTGTCTGGCCGTGCCGTTGCTGATATTGCTGCTGGCGGCCGTGAGCGGGCAGGATGGCCATGATGTGGATCTCGATGAGGTGCTGCAGTGCGCATCCGGCGCGCATCTGCTCGGCACCGATGCGCTAGGCCGGGATCTGCTGGCCCGTTTGTCCGAAGGGCTGCGCCTGTCGGCGCTGGTCGGTGCGAGCGTGGTACTCTGCGGCGGCGTGGTCGGCATTGCGATCGGCATGCTGGCCGGCTGGCACGGCGGCTGGCTTGATGCGGCTCTGATGCGCATGGCTGATGTCGTGCTCTCGTTTCCCGGCATTCTGCTGGCCATCGCGCTGGCCGCGATGCTCGGCCCCGGCGTGGAGAATCTAATCATGGCGCTGGTTGCGGTCGGCTGGGTCGGTTTTGCGCGGCTGGCGCGGGTGCAGGTGCTGTCGCTTCGGCGCGCACCGTTTGTCGAGGCCGCCGTCGCCAACGGCGCTGGCGCGCCCTATATTGCCCTGCGCCACCTGCTGCCGAATATTGCCGCGCCGCTGCTGGTTGAGGCCAGTTTCGGACTGGCCGCCGTGATTATCGGCGAGGCCGGATTGTCGTTTCTCGGCGTCGGTGTGCAGCCGCCCGATGCATCGCTCGGGACGATGATTCGGGAGGGGGCGCGCCTGATGCTGGTTGCGCCGATGCTGGTGATCTGGCCGGGGCTGGCGCTGTTTGCGCTGGTGATGGCGGTCAACCTGCTCGGCGATGCGCTGCGCGATAAGCTGGATGTGCGCAAGGAGATGAGATGAACAGACAGTTGATCATAGGCCTGGCCGGTACGACGCTGAATGCGCAGGAGCGCTGCTGGCTGGCGGAACAGCCGCCGCTCGGCGTGATTCTGTTTGCGCGCAACACCGAGAGCCCGGAGCAGGTGCGCGCGCTGCTGGCCGAGGTGTGCGACTGTACCGGCGAGGCGAGCTGGGCGGCAATTGACGAGGAGGGCGGGCGCGTGCATCGCATGCCGTGGCTGCCGTTCAATGCGCGCAGGCATGCCGCCGAGTATGGCGAAATCTATGCGCGCAATGCCGGTGCGGCCGTGCAGGCGGTTTATCAGGATAGCCTCTGTGCGGGTGAGGCGCTGCGGGAGCTGGGCTTTACGCATAACTGCGCGCCGGTGCTCGATCTGTTCCATGCCGGCGCGCATGCGATTATCGGCCGCCGCGCCTATGGCAGCGATATCGGCCAGGTGGCGGCGCTGGCGACCGCCTGCATGCGCGGCCTGCATGACGCCGGCATCGAGGCGGTCGGCAAGCACTTCCCTGGCCACGGTCGCGCCAATGCCGATTCGCATGTCGCGGTGCCGCTCGTCGATGCGCCGCTGGCGACGCTGCTCGATGAGGCCGAGCCGTTTGCGCGCCTGATTGCGGAGGGGCTGAAGCATGTGATGACCGCGCATGTGATCTACAGCGATACGGTGCCGGAGGTGGCGACGCTGTCTCCGTTCTGGGTGCGGCATGTGCTGCGCGAGCGGATCAACTTCTTCGGCCGGATCTGGAGTGATGATCTCTGCATGAAGGGGGTCGGCGACGATGTGCCGGCCGCGGCCCGCGCCGCCCTGAAAGCCGGCTGCGACACGCTGCTGGTCTGTCAGCCCGAAGGCGTAGCGGCGATCTACGAGAGCCTGAGCTGATCGCCGCCTGCATTGCAAGCGCTGCGCGCAGCTGAAGTGCGAAATGCCGGGGAATGCATGGTTGCAAGACTTGACTCCGAAATACGGGGGCAGCGTGCTATAATAGCCAGTGCAAATGAGAGAAGTGTTCCTTTGTAAATGATGCAATGTTGGGAAAGGAGGCTCATTCTGTAAACAACGTGATCAATTCCTACATATACATATTTCAATTCACTGCTGTCCGGTTAAGAAATTAGCAGGAAGAAAGGAGGCCTGAATTCGCAA
>CAYSMR010000005.1:0-21063 GCA_964432195.1 uncultured Zetaproteobacteria bacterium
GTTGCGAATTCAGGCCTCCTTTCTTCCTGCTAATTTCTTAACCGGACAGCAGTGTACTTACATAATTGATTTGATTCGCGGCATAGTCGTCTTATTCATCTATCCTGACGAATAATCGCAGGCCGTCCATCGCCTGCGCGTAAGCGCTGATAATCAGCGCTTCCTTAATAAGCATAGCACGGCAGCGGCAGTGGTGGAAGATCGGCGACGCTGCGTTATGATACTGCCGGATATCAAGGGGGATGGCATGACGAAACAGTCCGAGAACATTGTAATCGCAGCGCTGATGGAGCAGAGCGGCGTGAAATTCGGCACCAGCGGCGCACGCGGTCTGGCCGATGATATGACCGATCGCGTCTGCTATGCCTATACGCGCGCATTCATGCAGTTTCTGGAGAGTATCGGCGATGCGCAGCCGGGCGGCCGGGTCGCGATTGCCGGCGATTTCCGTCCCAGCACGCCGCGCATTATGAATGCCGTTGCGATGGCTGTGATCGATGCCGGCTGCGAGGCGGTCAACTGCGGCTTTATTCCGACGCCGGCGGTTGCAGCCTATGCGATGGCGCACGGGATGCAGTCGATTATGGTGACCGGCAGCCATATTCCGGATGACCGTAACGGCATCAAATATTACAAGTCTGGCGGCGAGCTGCTGAAATCGGACGAGGCGGCGCTCTCCGCCCAGCGCGTCGAGATTGCGGCCGGCCTGTTCGATGCCGACGGCGACGCAACGGGCGCGCCTGTGCTGCCGGATGCGGATGATGCTGCCGAACGCGCCTATATAGCGCGCTATCTGGATTTCTTTCCGGCCGGTGCGCTGGACGGATTTCGTATCGGCGTCTATCAGCACTCGACCGTCGCGCGCGATATGTTGGCCGAGATCATGCGCGGACTCGGCGCCGACGTGACCTGCCTAGGCCGGTCTGAGCGCTTCATCCCGGTCGATACCGAGGCGATTCGCCCTGAGGATGTCGAACTGGCTTCGGCCTGGACCAGCCAGTACGGCTTTGACTGCATTGTATCGGCCGATGGCGATGGCGACCGGCCGCTGGTCAGCGATGAACACGGCATCTGGCTGCGCGGCGATGTCGCTGGCATTCTCTGCGCCCGCTATCTCGGCGCGAGCTGTGTTGTGACGCCGGTCAGCTGCAATTCGGCGGTCGAGAAGTGCGGCTGGTTCGACCGTGTCGAGCGCACTCGCATCGGATCGCCTTATGTGATCGAGGTGATGGACCGGGCCGTGGCTGACGGCGAGACACATGTGGTCGGTTACGAAGCCAATGGCGGTTTCCTGACCGCCACTGATGTGGCGCTGAACGGACGCATGCTACCGGCGCTGCCGACCCGCGATGCGGTGATCGTGCCGCTGGCGATTCTGATGCTGGCCAGAGCGGAAATACGTTCGATTTCGTCACTGCTGACAACGCTGCCGCAGCGATTCACCTATAGCGACCGGTTGAAAAAATTCCCGACCGAACTGAGCCGCGAACGGCTGGCCGGCCTGCAGAGCGGGGACCGGCAGGCCGATATCCGGGCGGCGGAAGCGCTGCTGCGGCAGGCGTTCGGCAATGTGGTTTCGATCGATGCGACCGACGGCGTGCGCATCACCTTTGCCAGCGACGAGGTGGCGCATCTGCGTCCGTCCGGCAATGCGCCGGAGCTGCGCTGCTATAACGAGGCGGACAGCGAAGCGCGGGCGCAGGAGATGAACCGGATCTGCATGCAGATTCTGGAGAGCTGGCGCGCCTGACACGCCCGGCCCGTGGCGCGTCTGTCGCGGCTGTTCGATACATACTGATACGCGTCTATTCCTGTCGCCAGCTTGCGCTGGCCGGCGTATTCAGCCGTGCGCTGCCGGATGCCTATACCCATAATTTAAGAACTAATTACCCGATGTACTATAATAGGGTATATTCGCACCAGATTGGAACGGATGCATCATCCGAAGGAGTAAACAGATGAACATACTGCAGGATCATAAACTGACGATTGCGGCCGGCTTCGTGCTGACGGCGATTCTGATCGCGGTCGCGACAGCGACCGGCGGCGGTCTGAGCGGCGACGAGATGCTCGGCGCGCTCTCCCGCTGGGGCCACTTCCTGGCCGGCATCACATGGATCGGGCTGCTCTACTATTTCAACTTCGTACAGGTACCGTCGCTGGGCAATGTGTCGGCCGAGACCAAGGCCGAGCTGTTCAAGGAGGGCAGCATCGTGCGCCGGGCGCTGTTCTGGTTCCGCTTTGCGGCGATGATTACGGTCTTCTTCGGCCTGCTGCTGCTGATGGGGTTGTGGAAGCAGGACGGCGCCGCCGCGATCAGCACCGACATCATGATTGGCGCGACTTTCGGCATTATCATGTGGATCAATGTCGCATTCATCATCTGGCCGAACCAGAAGAAGGTGATCGGTATTGTCGAAGCGAGCGCCGACGAGAAGGCCGCAGCCGGCAAGAAGGCGCTGATGGCCAGCCGGATCAATACGCTGCTGTCGATTCCGATGCTCTTCTTCATGGCATCGACCGCCCATTTCCCGGTCTTCGGTTAACACAGTGAAAACAGCCTGACGACAGAGAGCACGAAGGACTCAGAGGAAAGGCCGTCAGGCTGAGGCGGTTTACTGATTCCGCTCTGCTTTCTTCGTGCTCTCTGCGCCCTCTGCGGTGAAACAGCGTTGAACAGGGCTCCTGCTGCGGCAGGGGCCCTTTTTTTGTCGACAGGCATGCGCCTCTGTTGCCAGACTGGGGGGCATGAGTGACGGGGAATTTACGCTGATCGAACGCCTGTTCCGGGGGCGGGGCGGCAGCCCGACGCCGTTTACGCGTTTGGGGATCGGCGATGATGCATCGATTCACCGGCCGCAGGCCGGCATGGAGCTGGTTGTCAGCAGCGATGCGAGTCTGCAGGGCATCCACTGGCCGGATGATTTTCCGCCGGATCAGGCGGCCGATCGGGCCGTCTGCGCGGCGCTGTCCGATCTGGCCGCGATGGGGGCTGAGCCGCTCTGCGTCTGGCTTAATGTGATGGCTTCGGATCGCGATGCGCTGGATGCGCTCGGGCGCGGCGCGGTCGATGCATTGCGGCGCCACGATGTCGAGCTGGCCGGCGGCGACACGACGCGCGCGCGCGAAAACGCTCTCAGCATTACCGTTGCCGGTCAGCTGCCCAATGGTGGCGCAATGCGGCGCGACCGGGCCGCGCCCGACGATGCGCTCTGGCTGCTCGGGCCGGTCGGTCTGGCCGCAGCCGGCCTGCGCCAGTGGCAGGGCGGGCAGCCGGCCGGCGCGTTTGTGCACAACTTTTCGCGGATCACGCCGAGGTTTGATGCCGGCATGCAGCTGCGGGCGGCGGGCGTGCGCTGCTGCATCGATATCAGCGACGGGCTGGTGCAGGACGCCGCCCATATCGCGCATGCGTCGGATTTGATGATCGAGATCGAACTGTCGGTCGTGCCGCAGTGGCAACGGCTGGAACAGGCGTTCGGAACGGATGCGGCGCGCGATCTGATTGCGGCCGGCGGCGAGGATTATGCGCTGCTGTTCACCGCGCCCCTCGATCTGGATCTCCCTGAGCCGGAGTTGCCCGGTGGGCCGGCCGCCGTGCGCATCGGCCGCTGCCGGCCCGGTTCCGGCGTTGCCGTGACGCTGCATGACGAGCCGGTCACGATTCGGGAGGGCGGTTTTGACCATTTCGGATGAGCGCGGTTTGAACTCACAGGAGCTGAATCCACAGGACCGGAAACAGCCTGATCTGAAGCAGTGGCTGGCGGCCGGGCTGGGCAGCGGCTGGCTGCCCAAGGCGCCCGGCACCTGGGGCTCGCTTGCCGCACTGCTGCCGGCCTGGCTGATTCTCGACCAGAGCGGGGCAGGCGCGCTGCTGGTAGCCAGTGTGGTTGTTTGGATTGTCGGTTGCGCGGTGTGCGCGGCACTGCTGCCGCAGCTGGCTGATCAGGATCCGGGCTGGATTGTCATCGACGAGTGGGCCGGTCAGTGGCTCTGTCTGGCATTACTGGCGCCGCTGCTTGGCGATGGCTGGCTGGCCTGTGCGGTTGCATTCGCCGCATTCCGGCTGTTCGATATTGCCAAGCCGTGGCCTATCTCATGGGCCGAAACGGCCGGCCCGCCGTGGTGGTCAATCATGGCCGATGATATTGCGGCCGGCCTGATCAGCGCGGCGCTGGTCTGGACCGCGCTGTCGCTGTTCGGTTTCGGAGGCTTCCTGTGAAACGAGGAAAAATCATTCGCCGCAGAGGGTACGAAGAAAACTCTATGCCCTCCGCGATTCCAGGTTTTTTACCACGAAGCAGACAGAGCGCACGAAGAAAACAGACGGGGTCATTGACGCGACTTACCCTGCCAGCAGTTACTCCGCGTTCCTCTGTATTCCATGTGGTGCACGCTGTTTTCTGTGGTGAACGATGCTGAATCCATCGCCCGAGAACGCGACGCTGATCATATCGGAAGCCGGGCTGCGCGATCTGGCTGCGGCCGGCATGACGCTCGGCTGGCTGCGCGGCTGGCTGATGTCGGCCGGCGCGCATGATGTCGGGTTGCAGCTGTTCGACCCGCTACGGGCGGATCTGCAGATTGGCGCGGCCGGGCGGCAGCTCTGTTTCGCGACCGACGATGAACTGGTGCTGATCGAGCGCAATTATCTGGCTGCCGGCATGGCGCCGGCGGACCGATTCATATTGCCCGATCCGGATCGTCGTGGCCGGCTGCTGACCGGAGAGAGCATAGGCGCGCTGCTGATCCCGTGCGGCGATATCGCATACTGCCGCGATATCTGGCTCGCCCGCTGGCGCTCCCTGTGCGGCAACGGGCCGCTGCAGCCGCTCTATATCCGCGCCGATGTGCAGCACGGGGACGCGATCCGGCTCGAGCCTGGACTGAGCGGCATGCTGACGCGCCCGGCCGATGGCCTGTGTCTGAATGACTGCGGTGATCCCCCCGAGGCGCAACTGATCGCTGCATTGGCCCGGCAGGGCTTGCGGCTGCGCACGGTCGAATCCTGCACCGGCGGCGGCATCGCCGCGCGCATCTGTCGCGTGCCCGGCGCATCGGCCGTATTCGATCGCGGCTGGGTGACCTATAGCAATGCGGCCAAGAGCGGCGAGGTCGGCGTCGATCCGGCGCTGATTGCGGCGCACGGAGCGGTCAGCAAGCCGGTCGTGCGCGCGATGGCCGAGGGCGGGGTCGCCGGCGATGCTGCAGATGAACTGCTCTGCGTTGCGGTCAGCGGCATTGCCGGACCGGGCGGCGGCACGCCGGAGAAGCCGGTCGGCACGGTCTGGATCGCCGTCGCCGGCGCAGGCTTGCAGACAGTGGCGCAGCGGCTGCGGCTGGACGGTTCGCGCAGCGCGATTCAGGCGCGCACGGTGATCGCTGCGCTGCAACTGCTGCTGAGCAGCGTGGAGAGAAAAGCTTGCACCGCAGAGTAACGCGGAGGAAAGGCCGGCAGGGTGAGGTTAACGCCTTTCTCTGTGCGACTCTGCGTCCTCTGTGGTGAAAAAAGCTTGCGCCGCAGAGCAGATGCGCAGCAGTGAGGCGGGTGTTGAAATGAAACGATGGATTATAGGCCTTTGCTGTCTGGCCGGCGCGGCCGGACTGACGGCATGCAAAACAGCGGTGATCGGCATGCAGCAGCACCCGAGCTTCACCTACGAGGCGACGATGCACAGCCGCGTTCTTGTCGGCGGCGTTGTTTCGGCGCTGACAAAGCGCGACCGCGTCACCCGCCAGCGCGATGCCGAACTGATGGCGCGGATGTTCGCCGAGGAGCGCCCCGGACTCTCGCAGCTGCGCAGCGGCCATCTGGCGCAGGCGCTCGGGCCGGATGCCTATCAGCGGATGCTCGACGAATACCGCGCAACCGGCCTGATCGATGCGGAGGCCGCGCAGCGCATCCGGCAGGCGTTTCCGGATATCCGCTATCTGATGCTGGCCCGCATCGAGCGCAATCATGTCACCCGCGAGCATCAGCAGAGCGAAACCGATGTCGCCGATTCGGCCGAGGATGCGAAGAAGGGGGAGTACGAGCAGGTGCGCGTCGATGTCTCGCTGACGACCCGGCGCGAGATGGGCGCGACCTTGACGATCTACGATCTGCAGCAGCAGCTGCCGGCATGGTCCGGCTATGTGAACGGCTCGGAATCGGTCAGTAACGACAGTTCGCGCACGTTTGATAAGGACAAGCGCTGGAGCCAGGTGTCGATGCGTTCGTCGATGCGCTGATCGGCATCGACAACGGCGAATATCCCGAAGCGCCGCGCTGACGCTGTTTTCGCCACGAAGTACACAAGAGAGCACGAAGAAAAAACAGGCAGGGGCATCATTCAGTTTGCCCTGACAGCTTTTCTCTATCTCTGTGGCGACCTGCCTACTGGGTTGACTGACAGGATGGCAGCAGTGTCATCTGATTAAGTCTGGCGAGCTTTTTGTCGAATGTCGCCAGCGTAAGTGCAACCGGCGCCATGGCTCTCCGTTGCGATCATAATTGGCGGCCCTGCTGCCGGATCGCCTGTTTGAGATCATCCGGCGATGCGCTCCGCTCCGCGTTGACAAGGCCGAAGGCCGCCTCGATATCCTGAACAACCGGTCGGATGATAATGTTATCATCCTGACAGCTGAATCTGACCTGGTCGCCCGGACGGATACCAAGCCGCTCCCTGATTGCTGCAGGAATGGTGACCTGACCTTTTGCTGTGACTGTGGAAGTTTTCATTGGTCACCTCCGTTTTCCGCTTGCAGCATAGATGGGAAATATGCAGAAAGCAGAAGTCGTCTCAACCCTCTGCCATCTTTTCCTCTGCGTTGCTCTGCGTCCTCTGCGGTGAGCGCCTTTTTTTGTGGTTGATGCTTTACTCAGAGCAGATGGATTGCGTCGGGGAGGTCAGCGACCGACGGGATCACCAGGTCGGCTTTGATGCCGGTCGCCTTGACGAAACCGGCGCGGTATTTGCCGGTCTGCACGAGTGCTGTATTCAGGCCGGCACTTTGTGCGCCGCCGATGTCCGATTCGATATCGTCGCCGATCATCAGCGCCTCGGCCGGCCGGATGCCGAGTGCGGCGCAGACGCCGTGAAAGAAATCGCGCGACGGCTTGCCGAGCACGACTGCATCGCTGCCGCTCGCATATTCGAGTGCGGCGACAAAGGGCCCCAGATCGAGATGCAAGCCGTCCGGCTTCTGCCAGAAGCGGTTTTTGTGCAGCGCAAGAAGCTGCGCGCCGTCGATGACAGCGAGGAAGATCTCGCGCAGCAGGGCGGGGGTGTAGCCGTCGCCGCCGATATCGCCCATGACGATGCAGTCAGGGGTTTCGTTGTCGATGCGCACGCCGTCGAAGTCGGCCAGTAGCGCATCGCGCACATAGAGCCGCGCGCTGCGATCGCCGATCGCCTGCACGGCCAGCGCCGCAGGCGTGTAGATATCGTGCTCTGAAATCGGAATCCCGAACCCGGCCAGCTTGTCCGCCACTACCCAGCGCGGCTGCGTCGTCGTATTGGTCAACCCGGCGATCGCCAGCCCGTCATCCAGCATCCGCTGTACGCATTCGCGCCCGCCGCCGATCTCTCGGTCGCCGACATAGAGCACGCCGTCCAGATCGAACAGCACGCCACTGATTGCCGATTTCCGCCTGTCACTCATATCCTGATTTTAGCACGCCCGTCTGCTGATGCGAAGAGTTGCTGAACAACCCTGTTGGAGCCAGGGGCAACTGGACGCGTTAGCGGCTGCCGGTGCGGCCGTTGAAGATCTGGGCCGATCAATCCGAAGATTGCGCAGAAAATATGGATAGATTGGGTGTGCGGGGCGCTTTTTGCTTGTATTCAGCTTGCAGTACAGCGCCTTTATACCACCCATCACTTTCATCAGCCGCTGGATGCGTTTGCGACCAACCCTGAAACCATCCAGCCGCAGCAAATCGCGCAACATCCGGCTGCCGGCATAAGGCACAGAAGATGCAGCTCGTCGATCCTGCGCATCAGTTCCAGATCACTGTCCGAGGGTGGTTTAGGCTGGTAGTAGGCCGTTGACCTGGGCAGAGACAGAATCTTGCATTGCCGTGTGACTGAAAGCGTATGGTTGCGGTCAATCATCGCTTTGCGCTCAGCCGTCCCGCTTTGACGAGCGCCTGCTCTAAAAAATCATTCTCCAGCGTCAGTTGACCAATCTTGGCGTGTATCGCCTAGATGTCAGGGTCATCACCTTTCTTTCGCGGGCTGGAAAACACATCTTCAGCCCCCGTGAGCAACTGTTTCTTCCAATCAACTATTTGGTTGGGATGTATGTCGTACATCGATGACAGCTCTGCCAGCATTTTGTCGCCGCGTAATGCGGCCAGCGCGACTTTCGCTTTGAAGGCCGAACCGTGGTTTCTTCTTTTCCTCTTCATTCCTTGCTCCTCTATTGCGCCGCATGCAGCGGCTAGATTAGGCAAGAAATCCACTTATCGCACTGTCCAACTTTCCGGGCCACCTCTGTCGTCTGCGGACCCGTGCAACAGTGTTTCGGCGCAGGCGCGAGACTCAGTCGCGGATTGCGTCTCGCCCGGCGAGCGAATCAGGACCTCCGCCGGAATCCCCAGGCTGCGATGCAGGTTGCGGATCATCGAGAGGGAGAGGCCGCGCTTGCGGGAGAGAACTTCATACACCCGGTTTGTCCTGCCGATCATCGGAACAAGATTCCTGGGCGTCAGATTCCTTTGCTCCATCTCGAACCTGATCGCTTTGACAGGATCGGGCATGTCGACGGGGTAGTGCCTGGCTTCATATGCCCCCACCAAGGTTACCAGCACATCCAGCTTCTCGCCTTCCGGTGAATCGGCCTCTGCCCCCATCAGGGATTCGATCATTTTCAGGGCCGAGCGGAAGTCCGCTTCCGTTTTGACGGGTTTGATGTCCATATGCTACCTTTCCTGCTAAACAGTCCGGGCATTGATCGCATCGTACTGCTCATGGGTGCCGATAAAGCGAATGCAAACTACCTGTACGTCTTGAAAATGGTAGGGGAGCTTGATGCGTTCAGTGCGGGGTCAGTCGTCTGCGGTTCCGCGCAACAGTGCTTCGGCGCGGGCGAGGTCAGCCGGGGTATCGACGCCGATGCAGTGGAAATCGCCGACGGTGACGGCGATATCGTAGCCGTGGTGTAGCACGCGCAGCTGCTCGAGCTGTTCGCTCTGCTCGGCGGGGCAGGCTGACAGTGACGGATAGATCAGCAGGAACTCCCGGCGGTAGGCGTAGAGGCCGATATGCTGCAGCGCATCGGCGCAAGCCGCGCGCGGGTAGGGGATCGGGGCGCGGCTGAAATAGAGCGCGCGACCGCGTGCATTGCGGACCAGCTTGACGACATTGGCGTCATGCAGATCGGCCTCGCGGCGCAGGGGGTGAGCCAGGGTCGCCATCGGCAGATAGGCATCGTCGCGGAACGGCGTGATCACGGCGCGGATCGCGGCCGGATCGATCAGCGGCTCATCACCCTGCACATTGACGATAACATCGCAGTCGATATCGCGCGCCGCCTCGGCCAGCCGGTCGCTGCCGCTCGGATGATCGGCGCGGGTCATGCGAACATCGGCCTCGTTCTCCGCCGCGACATCGGCGATGCGCGCATCGTCGGTGGCGACAAACACCGGCCCGATATCGGCGGCCAGCGCCCGCTCGATCACATGCGCGATCATCGGCCGGCCGGCCAGTTCCGCCAGCGGCTTGCCGGGGAAGCGGGTCGAACCGATCCGGGCCGGAATGCCGATAGCGATGTTCATGAGTTGGAGCCCCGGATGAACGCAGATGAACACAGACAAGTGTACTTGAGATATAAACGCTTTGCTCTCTGTGGGGCATTGCAACCTTCTACCGGATGAACGGTTCCAGGAATGTTTTCATATTTATCCGTGCCCATCTGTGTCCATCCGTGCTTTGTCATCAATGCGCCTCGATTTCAGGCCAGCTGGCCGTCGCCGTGCCGACCTTGCCGACAACGACGCCGGCGGCGCGGTTGGCGGTCCGGGCTGCGCTCAGCGCATCGTCGCCGCGCGCCAGGCAGGCCGTGAAGACGGCGATGACCGTATCGCCCGCGCCGGTGACATCGAAGACATCGCGCGCCGCAGTCGGGATATGGTGGTGCTGCTCGCCGTCGAACAGCGTCATCCCTTTTTCCGAGCGCGTGATCAGCACATACCGCAGCGCAAGTCTTTGCTGCAGTGCTTCAGCGATCTTCTCTACCTGCTTGTCTTCGTTAATGTTTTCCATGCCAGCCATGGCCGACGCCTCGAGCAGGTTCGGGGTGATCACGGTCGCGCCGCGATAGGCGTCGGTATGCTCCGGTTTCGGATCGACGGCGATGATGCCGCCCTGCAGCCGCCTGATCAGCGCCCTGATGAACGCCGGCGTCAGCACCCCTTTGCCGTAGTCGGAGAGGATCACGGCGGAGGCTTGCGGCTGCAGCGCATCGAGGCTGGCCAGCATATGCTCATGGCTCTGTGGCTGTGCGGCCTGCGTCCATTCGCGATCGTAGCGCACGACCTGCTGATGACGGGCGATGATGCGGGTCTTGATGGCGGTCGGACGGCTGTTTGTTTTGGTGACGACGCCGCGATTGTCCGAATCCAGCTCGGCCAGCCGCTGTTTGACCCAGCGCCCCGGCTCGTCATCGCCGACAATGCCGAACATCGCCGAGGCGCGCTCCAGCGCATGCAGATTGCGCACGACATTGGCTGAGCCGCCGAGCCGGCGATCGATCTCGTTGACCGAAACGACCGGCACCGGCGCTTCCGGCGAAATGCGCGTGACATCGCCCCAGATAAACTCATCCACAATAATATCGCCGATCACCAGAATCATCCCGTCTCCTCCCGCTGCTGCGACTCTACCGGCTGCCTAGAGCGCATCCAGCACCGCATTGATGACGCGCTGCTGGCGCGCATGATCTAGCTCCGGCCAGAGTGGCAGTCGCAGTAGCTTCTCCGAGAGTTGTTCGGTATGCGTCAGTTCGCCGTGCGTGCGGCAGTAGCGCAGGCCGGCCGGGGCGCGGTGCAGCGGCACATAGTGGAAGACAGCCATGATCTGTTGCGCTTTGAGCGCTGCGATCAGCTCGCTGCGCTGCTCCGGCGAATCGCAGAGCAGGTAATACATGTGCGCATTATGGCGGCAGTGGGGCGGGATCCGCGGCCGGCGCAGCCGGCCGGCCGCCTCGAGCGCTGCGAACGCATCGTCATAGCGCTGCCAGATCGCCAGCCGGCGGTCGGTAATATCATCCGCATGCTGCAGCTGGGCCCACAGGAAGGCGCCAATCAGTTCGCCGGGCAGGAATGACGATCCGATATCGACCCAGGTGTATTTGTCGACCTCGCCGCGGAAGAAGCTGCTGCGGTTCGTACCCTTCTCCCAGATGATCTCGGCGCGTTCGGCAAAGCGGGCATCATTGATCAGCAGGCAGCCGCCCTCGCCGGAGATCACATTCTTCGTCTCATGGAAGCTGTAGGCGGCCAGGTGGCCGATGCCGCCGAGCGCCCGGCCCCGATAGGTCGACATGACCCCCTGGGCAGCATCCTCGATAACGAACAGTCCGTAGCGCTCGGCCAGTGCCATGATCGCATCCATTTCGCAGCCGACGCCGGCATAGTGGACCGCGACAATCGCGCGCGTGCGATCGGTGATTGCCGCCTCGATCAGGGTTTCATCGATATTCAGCGTATCGGGCCGGATATCGACGAAGACCGGCACCGCGCCGCGCAGCGCGAATGCATTGGCTGTCGAAACGAAGGTGTAGGCCGGCATGATCACTTCATCGCCCGGCTGCAGATCGATCAATAACGCCGCCATTTCCAGCGCCGACGTGCACGAGTGGGTCAGCAGCGCTTTCGCGCAGCCGCTCTGCTGCTCCAGCCACTGCTGGCACTGCTGCGTGAACGGGCCGTTGCCGGCCAGCTGGCCGTTGGCGTGCGCCTGCATGATATATTCGGTCTCGGCGCCGGTCATGTACGGCTTGTTGAACGGAATAAAATCGGATTGGCTGCTCGTCATGGTGCGTCCTTGCGATAGAGATAGAGGTGGTCGCCGCGCAGTCGCCATGATTTGACCAGCCGGCCGAAGGCGGGTTGCTCGATTTCGGTCAGAACGAAAACGCCGCGCTCATGGCCGTCATACCAGCGGATCGGCGGCCGCGACTGCCGCCAGACATCGATATAGGCGGCGACGGCGAGGCCGGTTGCGACATCGTTCTGCGTGCGCAGCGGCGCCTGTTCGGTCAGCGCCATGATCTCGCGGGCGACCGCCTTGACATCGCGCTCGGGCCGCCAGTCCTTAATATAGGGCAGGATGCCGAGGCTGTACGGGAGTTTGACCAGCACAATCAGCGCAATCAGCGTGATCGCCTGTTTCAATCGCGCCTGATCCAGCTGCAGCATCAGGCCGGTGATCAGCAGCGCGACCAGTCCGTAGAGCGGCACCAGATAGCGAGGTGTTGCCGCTGCCGAGATCCCGAACGGCAGGAAACAGACCAGCAGCAGCAGCGCCAGCGTCGTCAGCGCGGGATCGGCCGTGAAACGCTGCCTGCGGCGCAGCCACAGCCAGACCAGCAGCAGCGAGACCGGCAGCGCGCGGAACAGGAAGACGAATGGAAAGCTGATCCAGTGTTTGATAAAGGCGAGGGTGCCGTAGCCGGCGAAGTTGCGCAGTACGTCGTTGATCGTCGTCGTCGCGGTATTGGCGCCGGCCGGCACGATCAGCGCCTGCCAGAAGAACGGCACGCACAGCGCCAGCAGCGCCGGCAGCAGAAACTGCGGGCGCTTGAGCAGATGCCAGCGCTGCAGTCGCCAGATCAATACCAGTCCGGCCGCGCCGAACAGCGCATAGGCGGTGATGTTCTTGGTCATGAAGGCCAGCGATATGAACAGCAGCGCCAGCAGCAGCCAGCCGGCGTGTTCATCGGCGACGGCGCGCCACAATGATGCGATTGCGGCAAAGATGAACATGCCGAACAGCGCATCGACATAGCCGAGCCAGCCGTACCAGAATGCGATCTCGCCCATGCTCAGATAGACCAGCGCGGCCAGCCAGCCGGCTGCGGCATGCCTGCGCCCGAACAGCCAGTGCGCCATCAGGCCTGCGCAGAGCGCGCTCAGCCAGCTGGCGCAGACCGAAACCAGGCGCATGGCGATATCGACATGCTCCCAGCCGATCAGTCGGCTGATTGCGATCACCGGCCAGTGCCAGAGCGGGGAATGCGGCCAGATCATGCCGAGGATCGACGGGTGCAGCCAGTCGTCGCGGACGAACATTTCGTAGGATTTCAGGGCCATCAGCCCCTCTTCGCCGACATACTGCATCACCGGCAGCGGCAACAGCATGAACAGCGCGGCCAGCAGGGTCAGGCGCCTGTAAAGCGGCGCGGACGGGGTCAGTGATGAAACCATCGGCAAAGGCTAGGAGTCCGCCGGGCTTAGGGCAATCGTAGCGAGCTGGTGGGGAAGCGAGTCAAAAACGGCATGATTTTGAGGCGCATGGTCGCAACCATGCAACGATAAATCAGGGTGTTTTGGGCCGCTCTGACTGCCGCGCAGTAAATTTCTCATAAGTTCGACGGACTCCTAGCGCGTCAGACGGTGATAGACATCGATCGCGTGATCGAAGCGGAAGCCGAGCGAGATATAGAGATTCAGCGCGGCCAGATTCGTGGCCGAAATCGAGCTGCGGATCTCCGTCTCGCCATCATCGATCAGCCGGGCGATCGCAGTACTCCACAGATATTTACCCAGCCTGCGGCCGCGAAAGGACTCTGCGATCGCATGCAGCAGCAGGTTGCCGCCGCTGAATGCAATAAATGCAGCGACCCTGTCGTCGTAGCGCAGCGCGAATACCTGGCCAGCCGCATGCAGCTGGGCGAGCCACTGTTGATAGCGCCGGTCGGCTGCCTCCTGCGACAGATTGAAGTCGCGGTGAAAGCGGCCGTGCCGGAAGCTCTGCTCGCACATCGGCAGCAGCTCATCGAGCGGCGCATCGCGATCGGCATGCACGGCCGGATGCGGATGAGCGATGAAGCGCTCCGCGCTGCAGCAGGGCTCGACCAGGCTGTCGGCATAGTAGAAGCCGTACTCGTGCAGCGCCGATTTGTCGGCCAGCGGATCAATCTTGACCGTATAGTGGCCCGGCGTCGCAGCGGCCAGTAGCAGCGCATCGCGATCGGGGCGGAGGATTTCATGACACGGCATGTTGAATACGGCCCGGTCCCACGGCGACGGCCGGAACAGCTCAGGATTCAGCATCGGGTGTCGTATGCCGGAAGGTCGTATGATTGATGATGTACAGCGGCCGCTTCTTCGTCTCGTCGAAGGTCTTGCCCAGATAGATACCGATAATGCCGAGATTGGCGATAATGATGCCGCCGAGGAAATAGAGCGATACAATCAGACTGCTCCAGCCCATGATCGGCGTGCCGTAGAGCAGCGCATAGAGCAGCAGTCCGAGTCCGGCCAGGAACGCGAGAATGGCTATGCCGAAGCCGAGCCGGATCGACATGCGCAGCGGCTTGTCGGAGTAGGCGATAATGGTATCGCCGCCGAGCTTGAGCAGCTTGCCGAATGTATAGGTCGATTCACCGGCAAAACGGCTGCCGTGCTCGATATCGATCCTGGCGGTCGGGAAGCCCATCCACTCGACCATGCCGGGCAGAAAGCGCAGCCCTTCGCGCATGCGGCGGCAGTTGGCCACGACCTTGGCCGACATAATCCGGAAATTGCCGACCTTCGGATCGTAATCCATCTCGGTCAGATAGCTGAACAGGCTGTAAAACAGTCTGGATGAGAGTGTCTTCTCGGCGCTGTCCTTGCGGTTGATGCGGCGAGCCAGTACGACATCGAAGCCCTGCTGCGCCTTGGCATAGAGATCGGGGATCGCTTCCGGCGCATCCTGCAGATCACAGTCCATCACGACGACCCAGTCGCCGCTGCAGTAATCCAGCCCGGCCGTGATGCCGTAGTGCTGGCCGAAATTGCGCGAAAACTGGATTCCCTTGAAACGCGGGTCGGCGGCGGCGATTTCGCAGATAATCTCCCATGAGCGGTCGCCGCCGCAATCCTCAACCAGAATGCACTCGAAATCGGACGTCAGCGGCTCAACTGCGGCCAGCAGCCTGCGCTGCAGTTCATGCAGGCAGTCCTCGGCCTTGTAGACCGGAATCACAATGGAGAGATGAGCCATGCGGCAAGCCTAGGAGTCTGTCGGACTTAGGGCAATCGTAGCGAGCAGGTGGGGGAACGAGTCAAAAACAGCATGATTTTGAGGCGCATAGTGGTAACTATGCAACAATAAATCAGGAAGTTTTGGGCCGTTGTCCCTGCCGCGCAGCAGGTTTCTCATAAGTTCGACAGACTCCTGGGGAGATGCTGATTTATTGTCATCCTGACAAAGCAGCCTGATCAGACAGGGCCGGGCTACCGGCGATGCGGGCTGCTGCACTCGAGGGTCAGATGGCTGTACGGGATGCGCAGCATGTCGTGACGTACGCTGGCCCGGATCTGATCGAACGCAGGTTCCGCCAGCGCCCGGTAACCATCCGGCGTGCGGATGCTGCAGCCGCGATCCTTGCTGATGATCCAGCGGGCCAGCGCCGATTGCGGCTCGGTGTAGACCGGGTCGATTGTCACCAGCTTGCCGCCCGGACGCAGCGCGGATGCGGCCAGCCGGAACAGCGATTCGGCCTCATCGTCGTCGAGATGATGCAGCAGACCGAAGGCGAGGATCAGATCGAACGGCGGCAGGTCGGCCAGCTCGGCGCTGCGCACCAGCTCGGCCCGGAATGTCGCCCGCTGGCCGAAACGGCGGCGGGCCTCATCGATATAGGCGGTGGAGGCATCGAAGCCGTGGTAGTCGATGCCATCGGGCAGGTGCTGCAGGATCTCGGCGGTGCCGCAGCCGATATCGAGTATGCGCAGCCCGTCCATCGCGGCCGGAAAATAGTCGGCGACGAGCAGTCGCCGGGCCCGCTCGGCGCCGACCAGTCGCTGGGCCAGATTATAGATGGCGGGATGGGAGAAGATCGCGCGGACGCCGGAGGTGATCTGGGCCATCAGCGCTGACCGCCATGGCGGATTTCAAAGATCATCGGCGTTGCCATCGCCGGCGGCAGACGGCGCAGCAGCGCGCCGAGACCGCTGCGCATGCCCCATGAGGCGGTCGCGGCGATCACGCCGCGGTGGCGCTCGCGGAACAGCGGATCGTTATCGATGCGGCTGAGTGCCTTGTACAGCAAACCCTTTTCAAAACAGCAGGATAGATGCTCGATCCTGCAGTAGTTTCTGACCTCTCTGCAGGTGATAAAGTTCAGCGACTCCCATATTTCCGGATCGGCGTCGGCGCTCAGAAACAGCGACCGGCTCAGCTGCGGCAGGCGACGCAATACCGGTACGCCGTAGTGCGGCTCATAGGGCACCGAATAGTTCGGACAGGCATGCTTCATGTGGCCTCGCGGCGTCAGTACGGCCGCCATAGCGCCCAGCGCGTCCTGCCAGTCCGGGATATGTTCGATGACATTGTTGCTGAAAATCAGATCGAAGCGGCCATGGCGGGCCGGATCGAGCTGCTGCGCAGGGATCGTCAACAGCTCCAGTTCTGCATCGGCGGCGGCTGCGTGGCGCAGCACGGCATCGCGCAACTGCTCGAACAGGCCGAAACCGCCCAGCGCCGGCTCCAGCGCCGTGATCCGATAACCCTCGGATGTGAGAAACAGGCTTGTGAAACAGAGCCCGGCGCCGACTTCGAGCAGGCGCAGGTCGCGGTTGAGTTCCGGCAAAATCAGCTGCAGCGATACCCGTGACTCATTGGCATAGGTTTCCAGCATCGCGGCAACCTGCGCGTTGTCGATCCGTGCTGCTGTAGCGACATCGGCGGCGATGCGATCGAACGGCATCGCCGCCAGAAACTGTTCCAGCCGCTCGATGCAGGCGGCCTGTTCGGTGTGGCTTAAAATCGGCATGCTCCCTGATGCTTATCAAATGATATGCAAACGCTAGCATGCCTCAGATGTTGAATCCAAAAGGATCAAACGGATCAAGCGGAGACCGGTGGCCTGAATGACGATAGATCGCTATCTGCTGCGACTCTGGCTGTCGCCGTTCATCGGCGGCCTGTCGCTGGTGCTCGGCGTACTGCTGCTCGGTCGCGCGCTGAAATTGCTGGGTACGGTCAGCGACAGCGCAGAGGCATGGTCGCTGATGATCCAGATGCTGACGCTGACGATGCCGTACTTTCTGCTGCTGACTGTGCCGATGGCGTTCTTTCTGTCGATGCAGAATACGATTGCCGGCCTGCAGCAAAGCAGCGAGATGGATGCGCTGCGCGCATCGGGCATCTCCTACCGGCGCATGTTTCGCAGCTTTTTCGTGCTTGCGCTGCTGATCTGGGCCGGACTGAGCTATACGTCGATGGTGCTGCTGCCGCAGGGGCAGCTCGGCTTCAATAATATTCTCGCCAAGATCTATGCGATGAAGGGCGTGATCACCTTTTCGCCGCAGCGTTTCAGCAGCGGCTTTGACGGCATCACGATCTATGTCGACGGCGAGGATGAAGAGGGGGCCTATCGGGGCGTGCTGCTTGAGGATCATCGCGGCGGCGTCTCGGTGATCTATACGGCCGAATCGGCGCGCTTCGATATGAGCGGTTCGGTGCTGCAGCTGCGCATGCACCGCGGCGTGCGTCTCGAGGGGCGCGGGCCGGATCAGCGCATGCTGTCATTCGAGAAGTATCTGGTAACGATTCCGGTGGCGGCAGCGCAGTGGCGGCAGCGCCACTCCGGCGATCATGTGACGATGATGACGCCGTCGGAGCTGTGGGACAGCGTTGCTGACGGGCATGCGGATGCGGCCGCCGAGTGGAACCGGCGCCTGCTGCTGCCGAGTACGGTGCTGCTGCTGTTCTTCTTTGCGCTGCCGTTTTCACTGACCCAGAAACGATCCGGCAAAGCCGGTTCGATGATTGCTGGCATCGGCCTGCTGGTACTGGTCTATAATCTGCAGCTGACGCTGTTTCGTCAGGTGACGGTCGGCTCGATGCCGGGCTGGACGATGTGGGCAGGGCAGGGAGGCTTGCTGCTGCTTGCGATCTATCTGTGGCGGCGCGCCGAGGCGGATCGATTGCCGGCGCCGTTTACGCAGGCCGGCGAATGGCTCTATCTGCTGCATCAATATACGATGCACAAACTGGCCCGCCATCTCGGCAGGGATTAGGAGACGGGATCAGGAGACTATTGGTCCGCCGGGTTTGATGCTGCGTTCGGGTGGCGGCGGTAGCAGGCGATCTGCTCTTCGGCCACGCAGCGCCAGCTGCGATGAATCGGCTGCTGCTGTTGCCCGATGCACCGTTCGATCGCATTGGCCCATTCGCCGGTTCCGCTGTTCAGCGGCAGCACTGCACCGGCTTCCAGTTCATCGGCGATGCCGCAGGCATCGGAAACCAGCAGAGCTACGCCGGCCGCGCGCGCTTCGGCAATGACCATGCCGTAAGGCTCCTGCCGGGCCGGATGCAGCAGCAGATCGAACTGCGCATAGAGCGGCGCGCTGTCGGTTTCACCGAGCAGCGTATAGCCATCGCTCCAGTCGGCAAACAGGTGGCGGACGGCGGCCGGTTCGGGGCCGGCGACAATGAACTGCAGATCCGGCCGCTGCCGGCGCGCGCTGGCAACGGCGCGGACTGCGATATCGAGCCCCTTGCGTTTCCACTCCTTGCCGATAAAACCGATCACGCCGCCGCTCGTCGGCGTAATGCGCGCCGGGCGGGGGGCAACATCGCCGACGCCGGGCGCAATCGGCTGCTCGATCCGCTCTGCAATGGCCGGGTAATGGCGGCGCAGCGCCTCGGCGATCAGCGGCGAGTTGGGGATCACCGCGCGCACATGCGGCGCGCACAGCTCGCGCCGCTCCAGCCATAGGTTGGCATACACGCGCGGCGAGATGCGCTGCCACCACGGTTTATCGAGCATGGATGCAAATGGCGGCCCGTGAAAGGTTGTGAAGTGGTGCGCGGCCGTGCGCTCGTGGCTGTGGATGATGCGCCCGTGCTCCGGATGCGCGCTCAGCCAGGCCGATACCCGCGCCGAGAAGCGCAGATGCGCCAGCCAGCGCGGTTTCGGCGCGACAACTCCCAACTCGACGAGATCGATATCCGGCGGCGGCGCATCGGCCAGCAGCTGTTCGCAGAGCACCGTGACGCGGCAGCCGAGCGCGGCCAGTTCGCGGCTGAGTTCCCAGACATAGCGCTCCATGCCGCCGACCGGCCCGAAGCGGCGCACGATCTGGATCAGGTGCAGGGGCTGCCGCCCGTTCATTGCGGCGGCTGATTCCAGCGCTGACGCCGTTCGCACAGCTTGGCATAGCGGTAGAATGTGCCTTCAAGGTTGCCGAAGGCGATGACAAATCCGGCCCAGCCGTCGAGAAAGCCCAGTTTCAGGATATAGATCCGGATAAAGGCCCAGAGGCCGCGCAGCAGCGCCTTGCCCATGCCGGCCGGTATCTCCTTGCGTTCCAGTTTGATCGCGCCCAGCGATGAGTAACGCATCCCCTTTGCCTGAATCTGCGACAGATCCCGGAACGGGAACTGCCAGATCGGCTGCTGCATATGTCCGACCGAGCCGTGGATCTCGAAACCCTCATGCACTTCATCGGACTCGTCGAACACCAGCGCGCCTTTACGGAACAGCTGCGGCTGCCGGTAGTCCGGATACCAGCCGCAGTGTTTGATCCAGCGGCCCATAAACCAGTTTTTTCGCGGCACATACCATGCATCGGCTGCCTGCGGATCATTGATGATGCGGCGGATCTCCTCAGCCGCTGCCGGCGTGCAGCGTTCATCGGCATCGAGGCTGAATATCCACGGGTTGCGGCAGGCTGCGATCGCATCATTGCGCAGCTTGCCGAAGCCGTCGAACGCAATCTGCACAACTGTCGCGCCGAGCGATTCGGCAATCGCAGCTGTCCGGTCCGTGCTCTGCGAGTCAGCCACGATTACCTCGTCGGCCCAGTCGATGACGCTGCTGACCGCTGCGCCGATTTTTTCGGCTTCGTTATAGGCGATAATATAGACCGAAAGCTTACTCATCCCGCTCTCCGAGCTGTTTGAGGCCGGTGATGGCTTCGATACGCTGTTCATCGAGACAAGCCTGCAGCATTTGATCGTTTTCTGCCAGCTGGCTGCGTGATGACTCCGGATGCCAGAGATGCAGCACCGGCTGGCCGCGCAGGTTGCGCCGTTTGAAACCGGCATGCAGCAGGCGCGCGGTCAGGTCGGAGTCTTCGCGCCCCCATCCCTCGAACTGCTCGTCGAAGCCGTTAATGCGGTGGAGGGCCGCGGTCGGGCAGGCGAGATGACAGCCGCGGATGCCGGCCAGCTGCGACCGGCGCGGGGAGAGGGCGGCCGGCATCAGCAGCGGCAGTAGCCGGTTGATATTGCCGGCCATCCTGTGTTTGATCCATGCTTGGGGCGCGCGCGCAGTTTCGAATGCGTCGAGCGCGCAGAGCTGCTCGGTGTATGCTTTCGACAGCAGTACGCGGCTGCCACTGATAAAATAGTCATCGCCGGCGAAACGGCGGTGGGCGGCGATAAGCCCCGGCAGCGGGATGCAGTCGCCGTCGGTCAGCAGCGTCTGCGGTTCGCTGACCCGGCGGATGACGCGGTTATGGATACGCGCCTTGCGGAAGCCGTCATCGGGCTGCCGGCAGTGGTGGATCGGCACCGGGAAATCACGCTGCAGGCGCCGGATCAGCCGTGCTGTGTCATCGCCGGAGCCGTCGTCGGCGATATAGATAACGAAGTGATGGTCGCTCTGGCGGCGATACCCCTCCAGCGTCAGACGCAGGAAGTCCGGCTGATTATAGGTCGAGATGACAACAGCAAGTGCAGGGACAGATCTCATTCAGATGGCTTTTTCAGAATGACCAGCATGTCGTGGCCCTTGTTCAGCCAGTGGGCCGGAATGGCCAGCAGCTCCCTGATAATTTTACTCAATGCATAGAGAGGCGGTGAGATATCTCCGCGTTCGGCCAGATTGACCCGCTTGGTGGAAACATTGTACAGATGA
>CAYSMR010000006.1:0-20826 GCA_964432195.1 uncultured Zetaproteobacteria bacterium
GAAACATTGTACAGATGAAAATCACACCGTTCAGCCAGCAGCGCAATACTGTTCGGGTTGAAGAAACTGATGTGGCCGCCGTGACTGCGTATGTCGAAATATTCCCAGCGCGCCCCGAGCAGTTTCACTGTCCACGAGTCCGCATTGCCCGTGCCGATCAGGAGCAGACCGCCCGGTTTCAGAATACGCCGGATCTCTTTCAGCAGAGCTGCCGGCTCCAGCAGGTGCTCAATCACTTCAAACAGCGTCACGACATCGAAGCTGTTATCGGCATAACCGGCGTCCTGTAGCAGCCCCGGAAACACTTTGAACCCCATACCTGCAGCGGTCGCGGCGGCCTGTCTGGCCGGTTCCACCCCTTCAGATTCATAGCCGCACTCTTTTGCGACCAGCAGCAGCGCGCCGCTGGAACAGCCGACGTCAAGCAGGCGCGGAGTTTCCGGCAGTACAGAGAGCGCCTGTTTGGCCCGATTGAGAATATTGCCCATGCGGTGATGGTAACGCTGTCTGTTTTTACCGGTGGGCAACGTGCCCTCGGGCACATCAAACTCCTGCATCGATTCATCAAACCACTGTTTGCTGCATGCGCTCAGGAGTTGCCCGCATTCCGGACAGCTTCTCAGGAATCCTTCAGGCAGTTGGATAGCTCTCTGTTTTAATGCCTGCTCGCAGCCGATCGGGCAGCGGGTGAAAATCATGGTTTCTGATTTCATTTGCTACGAATTCCCACTTGTGATTACTGTACCCGGCTGGCCATGATATCGCGTTTTGAATATCCGGTCAGATGCGCAAAAATGCGTCCGAACTTGATCTTGGCCATCAGCTTGATCGGGATATGGCGGGCATCATCGGTCAGCCACAGCGTCATCTCGCCGCGATTGGTGAAGATGCCGGCCGTTTTCAGCTTCGGTTTGACGATAATGCAGCGCACCCGCTCGCCCCATGGCGCTTTCAGCGTCTGCTTTTTCTGCATGACATTCACCTGAATCTCGTAGCGTTTGCGCGAATCGAAAATCGGTACGGCCAGCGTCTGGCCCGGTTTCAGATCGAGGTTGCGCACGGCCAGAAATGCATCGATGACGCTCAGATGACCGGCCGGCACATCGAAATATTCGGTGATCTGGTTCTGGGTATGGGTGACCTGATTCTTCTGCCAGAGGAATTCAGTGCGTTTGCGCGCCTTGTATTTGCGTTCGTGCAGATTGGCGTCGAACAGCGTGCTCTGCATATGGCCGTCTACGCAGACCCCCTCGGCGGTGATGTAGTCGCGTACCTTTTTGAAGATATCGAGCACCTTGTTCGTGCGTGCGAATGTTTTGGCCTGCCAGCCCCCCTGTGCGGCGGGCAGGATATCCATTGTCGCCAAACCGGCATTGATGAACTCCCAGCCGACATTGAAACTCAGATGTTCGCCGATATAGGGCATGCACGGCGAGCCCTTGTCGATTGCCGCAACAGTGATGCCCGGCCAGCAGAGCCCGAGCAGCACAATGGTTGCAAGACGAAGCTTCACAGCACCAGCGTGCCGCGCAGCAGCCCGATTGCGATCATCAGCAGCATGCCGCCGGCCAGCGCTGCGGCGTGTTTCCATTCTCGGTGTTGGCTGACCAGTGCCCAGTCGAACGAGCCGCTGCAGACCCGACTGTTCCAGCGCGGCAGCAGCGCCGGCGTCGTCACCAGAAAATTGCGATAGGTATCGCCGAACAGCGCGATCAGGTTTTTCTCTTCATTCTTCCAGGTCGGCATATAGATCACGAAAAACGAGATGCCGACAATAATGAATGCGATCCAGCTGGCGCCGGCAATACAGAAGCCTGCGGCAACGAGCAGATGGCCGAGATAGAGCGGATGGCGGCACATCGCGTACGGGCCGGTCGTTGTAACTTCGGCCGATTTGTGGATATGGCCGGAGGCCCAGATACGCAGTGATTCGCCGATGGCGACGACGCCGAGCCCGAGCAGCCAGCTGCTGATTGTCGGTTGAGCGAGCAGCAGAATCGCCGCTCCCATCAGAATGCTGGCCGGAATACGGGCCAGCAGCAGAGCGCGATGCAGGCGCCGGCCGAGTGTCTGTTCAGAGTTCATGCAATATCCTTATGAGGGGCCTGGTGATCGATTCGGGATCGATCGCATCCATGCAGACAAACTGACTGCAGCTGCGTTTGAAACAGGGCCCGCAGGCCGGATGGGATTCGATATGCCAGTGTCGTTCTCCTGTTTGGGAGCTGCCGGCGGCAGCACTCCCGTTCAACGGCGCGGAACGCCACGATGCCGACGGCCCCCAGAATGTAATCGTGGGTCTGCCCAGCGCGGCAGCCAGATGCAGCAGGCCGGTATCCGCGCCGACTACGGCGCGCGCGCCATGCAGCAGCGCGCACAATGCTGACATATTCAGGCGCTCGGGCAAGGCGCAGCCATTGCCCTCCGCAGCCAGAGATTGTGCCATCTGCTGCTCGGCCGGAGATCCCCAGCTGAACAGCGCCGTAGCGCCGTGGCGTTCCAGCTCGCAGGCAATCGCAATCCATGTGCGCCGCGGCAGCTGTTTGGTCTGCCAGCCGCCGGCTGCGTGCAGGATCACAAACGGGCGTTCTGTCAGCCCGAGCCGCGTCAGCAGCGACGCATCCGGCGTGATATGCGTCTCGTTCAGATCGATGCGCGGCGGCTGATAGGGGATTGCTGCGGCCGGTAGTACGGCCGGATCGGCAGACGAGAATGGCGCGGCTGCCACGCGGCGGTACTGCTGCACGACATGACATTCATCGGCATGGAAACGGACCGGCGTGATCAGATGACTGCCGGCCGCTTCGCGCTGATGGGCTCTGTCGAGACCGAAGACCGGATGGCCGGCCGCGCGCGCCAGCAGCGCTGATTTGATCAATCCCTGCAGATCGAATACCAGATCGAAGTCGATGCTGCGCAGCGTTCTGATCGTCTGCCATGCCGATGTGAGCGGCTGCGCTCGCTTCAGCGCGACCTGATGCACAACGACGCTGGCCGGCAGGATTTCACTGACAAAGGCGTAGCGCGCATCGATCAGCCAGTGAATCTCGCTGATCTGCGGCCGTTTGCGCAGATCAGCGAGCGCCGGCAGTGCGTGAATGATATCGCCGAACGCAGAGAGCTTGACGATCAGCGCCTTCATGCGCCGAGCATCGCATTGCAGGCGTCGAGCAGCATCGCCGGCGTGATATTGGCCATGCACAGGTGACCGGATACGCTGCACTCGCGCTGCAGGCACGGGCTGCAAGCGGCCGGCCGGTAGAGAATATGCACGCGCGGACCGCTCGGCGCAGTGCGTGCCGGGTCGGTCGCTCCGAACGGCGCAACGGTCGGAATGCCGAGGCCGGCTGCGACATGCATCAAACCCGAATCGTTGCAGAGCATCAGCCTGGCGGCGGCGATCAGTTGCAGAGCCTCGCCGAGCGCGGTCTCGCCGGCGGCATTCCAGTGAGGGGCGGCAATGCCGTCCAGGATCGCCGCGCCGCTCTGCCGGTCTTCAGGCATGCCGAGCAGCAGCGGCTGCCAGCCGTCTGCGGCCAGCTGCCCGACAACGTAGCGGAAGCCGTCCGGCGGGTAGCATTTGGCCGCGCCGAACTGGGCGCCGGGCGCAATGCAGATGACGCGCGCCGGATCGAGTCCGTGCCGGCGCATCATTGCCACGCCGGCTGTCGCTGCGCCTTCCGGCGCGCGCAGCAGGACATCGCGCCGGTCAATCGCAATACCGTTCTGCACAGCGAGATCGACGTGAAAATCGCGATGATGCTGGTGCTGCGGGTCGATGCGACGGGGCAGGGCGCGGCTGAGCAGCAGGCTGCGCCACTGGCCGCGATAAGCGATGATCTCTGCAACGCCGGCGCGGCGACACTGCCAGGCAGAGCGAAAGCTGTTCGGGAACAGGAACGCGGTATCGGCAGCCGGAATCGACGAGAGGAATCGGGCCCCCGGCAGATCGAGCCACGGCAGCAGTTCGCGCAGCCACGCCCGTCCGCAGACCGAGATTTGCGTCGTGCCGCACTGTTCGGCGTAGTGGGCGCAGATCGCCCGCATGGCCGGCTGCGCCATAATTGCGTCTCCGATCCAGTTGGGCGGCATAAGCAGCAGATGCGAAACCGGTTTCATGATGTCTGCTTGCTCTCCAGCGGCGAGCAGATAAAGACCAGGCGCTCGCGCTTGCATAGAGGCACCGGGATGGCGTGCGCTTTCCGGACGATTTCTTCGTCGATCCGGAAGTGGCGCGCCAGCGTGCGCCGGATGCCGCGACGCGCATAGTAGTAGGGACGCGTTTTGCTGCACAGATACGGGAAGGCGCGCACGGCCAGATAGTGCAACCGCGCCTCCAGCTGACTGTGAGTGCGGATCGACAGGATAAAGATGCCGCCCGGCTTGAGCAGCCGCTCGACCTCGTTCATGACCAGCTCCGGATTCAGCGCATGCGAGATCATGTTCAGGCAGAGAATCAGATCATAGCTGGCATCCGGCTTGGGAATATTTTCGGCCGGCGAGGTCAGGAATTCGCCCTCCTCGGGCAATTCGCCCGGGAACATGCGCCGGAAATCATCGGCCAGCGGATCGAGATAGGTTTTATGCTGCTGCGGCAGCAGCCGCGCGATGCAGATCGGTCCGCAGCCGATCTCCAGTACGGCACCGTCTTCGGGCAGTGTGCGCGCATAACGCTGCAGAATCGGCAGCAGCGAACGCTCGACCTGGGCGCGTTCGGCGGCCAGATCTTTCTTTGCCCAGGCCTGCAGTGACAGTTTCTGGGAGGCGTGCCATCGGATGCTGTCAACAGGCTTGTGCATGCTCACGCCTGCTGCTCCTGCTCTTTTTCGTCCAGATAGAGCCAGCGGCGATGAATCCAGAGCCACAGCTCGGGCCGGCGATGGATGACCGGCGCGAAACTGTCGCAGATCGTCTGCATCGTCTGCACCTCGTCCCGCGCCTGCTCATCAACCGGGATCGGCCAGAACTCCAGCTCAAAACGGAAGCTGCGGCCGATGCGGTTGAGCGCGACGCCGACGACCGGCGTATGATACTTGTTGGTGAATATAGCCGGCATGGTTGTGGTGCGCCCCTCGTGGCCGAGAAATGGCACAGGCGTGCCATTGGAGAGGTGCTGATCGACCATGACCGCAATACAGTGATTCTGCTTCAGCGCCCGCGGCATCCAGCGCAGACCGACATCGCGCGGGTGCATGATTGTGCCGAAGCGCTCTCTGGCCTGCAGTACAAAACTGTCCAGTGCTGGCTGGCGCACCGTGCGGTAGATGATGTCGGCCGCATGTCCGAGCATCGACAGGGCGAGCGCGCCAAGCTCCCAATTACTGTGATGGCAGGCTGCCAGAATCACGCCCCGGTTCTGTGCCTTTGCCTGCAGCAGCGCATCGTGATTTTTCAGCCGGATGCGCGATAGCAGAAACGCCTTGGAGCGCATATAGACATGCGGCAACTCGAACGATGTGCGGCCGAGTTCGGCAAATGATTCGCGCGCCACGCGCCGACGCCAGCTCTCCGGTTTGTCGGGATAGATGCGCTCGAGATTGCGCAGCGCAATGCGGCGATGGCGCCTGTCGAGCAGCCAGGCAGCACGTCCGAGCCCGGCGCCGATCGCGCCGGCCAGGCGTACCGGCTGCAGCCGGATCAGATAGCAGAGGACTTTTACCAGTGTAGCCATCGGCCGGCTCAGTCAGTCAGTCAGTCAGTCAGTCAGTGACCTGGCCTCATCGATCAGCATGACCGGAATATCGTCGCGGATCGGATACTCCAGCCGGCAGGCATCGCAAACCAGCCCGTCTTTCTGATCATTATAGTGGACCTCGCCCTTGCATTGCGGGCAGGCCAGAATTTCCATCAATGCGTTATCGATCATAGTTATCTCCAGCGTATGCGGCGATCAAGCCGTAACAGGCTCCGCCGCAGAGGTGCGCAATTTACGCGAAGCCGACGCAAACACAATAATTCCGTCACCCAGGCACGTTTGCGTCTGGTTTGCGATGCAAAAAGAAAGCGGCCCGCAAGCGGGCCGCATCGGAAACGGATGAGCGTAATGTTTCCTAATCGTCGCCAAGCATGCCGAACATCGCCAGCAGATGCTGGAACAGCAGGAATACGTCCAGATAGAGGGTCAGGGCTGCAGCGACATATTCATCATTCGGATATTCGCGCAGGATGCTGGAGGTATCATACAGGATAAAAGCCGAGAAGAGCAGCACGCCCATGCCCGAGACAGCCAGCGCCAGCATCGGCGACTCGAAAAAGAAGTAGTTCGAGAGGCTGAGTACGATAATCGAGATCAGGCCAACCCAGACAAAGCCTTTCAGAAACGAGAAGTCGCGGCGCGAGATGAAGGTATAGGCGGTCAGCGATACAAACGCGACAGCCGTGGTCATGAAGGCCTGTGTCACCAGCGTGCCGGATTTGGCGGCAACCATGCCGACCAGCGGCGAGATCGCCATGCCGGTGATCGCGCCGAATGCGAGCAGGGCGATGAAGTTAATGCCGGCGATATGGCGCACGCCCTGAACCAGAAAGATGCCGCCGATCATAATGAACAGCATCATGAACGGATGTTCCTGTGGGAAAGCAAACCCGCTCGACAGATAGGCGCCGACGCTGCCGGCGGCAATGCAGGCGGCAAGCATGCTGTATGTCTTGCCCAGGAAACTGATGCGGTCGTCCGCCAGTTGGGTTAATGTCATAGTTGCTGGATTCATATATCCTCCTTGATTCAAGCGTAATGTAGATAGGGGCGGCGTCAGGTCAAGCGTGGGCGACCATGGTCATCGTAGGTATTTATCGTGCGTGATCACTTCGATATCGATGATCTCGACATCCTCCGGGCCTCCCGGCCGGCGGGCATGACCTCGCCTGTCGGTCCCCGGGTTGCTGCCCCCGGAGCTGTCGATCTGCTGAAACGGCAGCAGGCGGGAGATCAGCAGCCGCCTGAACGGCGGGAAGAGCAGCAGAAAACCGATGCTGTCGGTGATGAATCCGGGCGTGAACAACAGTAGCCCGGCCAGTGCGATCATGACGCCGTGCAGACCGTGATCTACCGGGGCCTCGCCATGCATCATCCGTTTCTGGGCATCAAGCAGCGTGCTCATGCCCTGCCAGCGGATCAGCAGGCCGCCGATGGCTGCGGTCAGCAGACAGAGCGCAATCGTCGAGAGGCCGCCGATGCCGCTGCCGACCTCGATCAGCAGCCACAGCTCCAGCAGCGGTACGGTAATAAACAATATAAAGAGAATTCTCAGCATGGGCTATGTATAGGGGGAACAGCGCCGCAATACAAGGGTCGGCTGCAGCAGCAGGGGGCGCTATGCCGGTCGATGAGCTTCGATGGGTCGATTGGGGAGATCCGGAATATCCTACTCCGGTTGCTGTTCCTGCGGCGATGCAGTTGCTGATTCGATGGCCGATTCAAACAGCGGCAGCTCCTCGTCGACCCGGTAACCGCTGCGCTTGGCCTCTACATTGGCGGCGACAATCGCCTCCATCGGCAGTTCCGCATAGGGCTTGCAACGACTGCGCTTGCGGCAGTGACAGGCAACACAGGCTACCAGTTCGTTCCTGAAACCGCGCCCGACGCCCTTTTTTGTACACCAGATCAGACTCATGGGCCGAGCTTAGCGCCGGCGGCGGTGGACAGCCAGCATCTCGATCGCGGCGGGCTCCCCGGTCGCGCACGGCAGTCTGCAGATTCGCAGCGGATGTTCGGGGTGGCGTTTTGCCTTCTGTTTGCGCAGATTTCCGGCCGTGCTAACGCCAGAGAGATACCTGAACCATTTACCCCTGCCGGGCCGGATGATGCTGTGGCGGAGCAGCCGATGAGCAACGCCGTGATCCATATCCTGTCGTCGCAGGTAGCCAACCAGATTGCCGCCGGCGAGGTCGTTGAACGTCCGGCCTCGGCCGTCAAGGAACTGATTGAAAATGCGCTCGATGCCGGCGCGACCAGCATCCGCGTCCAGATCAGCGGCGCCGGCAAACAGGCCATTGTCATCGAGGATGACGGCTGCGGCATGTCAGCGCGTGATGCCGAACTGGCGCTGCAGCGCCATGCGACCAGCAAGATCGAAACATCCGAGGATCTGCACCGGATCGCCAGTCACGGCTTTCGCGGCGAGGCGCTGCCGTCGATTGCGTCGGTATCCCGGTTCCGGATGCAGACGGCGCTGGCCGGCAGCAGGGAAGGGGTGGAGGTGAGCGTCGATGGGGGCGGGCCTGCGCAGACGCGCCCGGCCGCGCCGCGCCGAGGCACCCGTATCGAGGTGCTCGACCTGTTTCTGAATACGCCGGCGCGGCTGAACTTCATGCGCACCGACAAGACCGAGGAGGCGGCTATCGTCGAGGTGTTCCGGGCGCTGGCGCTGGCCAATCCGTCGGTGGCGATGACGCTGAGTTTTGACGGCCGCAAGCGCTGCGACTATCCGGTCGGGAGCGAGCGCGAGCGGCTGCTGGCCATTATGGGGCAGGCGTTCGCCGACAACAGCATCGAGCAGCAGATCGAGCACAAGGGGATGCGCATCATTGCTCATCTGGGGTTGCCGACCTTTCATCATCGCGATTCGACCCGGATACTGTTTCTGGTCAACGGGCGCGTGATTCGCGACAAGCAGCTGATCGCGGCCGTACGGGCCGGCTACCGCGATGTAATGTTCCACGACCGCTATCCGGTTGCGCTGCTGAAAATCGAGATCGATCCGGCCGATGTTGATGTCAATGTGCATCCGGCCAAGCGGGAGGTGCGTTTCAGGTCGCAGCAGCAGGTGCGCGCCGGCATTGTCGCCTGCATTCGGGCCGGCATTGAGCGGATGGGACAGACGGTGGCATCGACGACGACCGGTCAGGCGATTGCGGCCATGACGCGCGACGCGGCGTCGGGCGGCGGACGCGCTGCAGCTGGCCGCACGACCGGTTCGATGCCCCGTTTCAGCTCTGCCGCCGCGCAGCGCAGCGCTGCCGCGCGGCCGGCTGTTGCCCCGGCTGTTGGCGACCTGCAGCGAATTCTGTTTGCCGCACCGTCGGCCGGCGAGCCGCAGCCGCGTGCTTATCAGACGGATAACCGGACAGATGATGCAGATATCCGGCAGCCGGCAGCGCAGCCGCTCGATCTCGGCGAGCCGCTGGCGCAGATCCATCGCTGTTATATTCTCAGTCAGACCGCAGCCGGCATTGTGCTGGTCGATCAGCATGCCGCGCACGAACGCATGACTTATGAGAAGCTGAAAGCGCAGCTAGCTGGCAGCGCGATCGCAACCCAGATGCTGCTGACGCCGGTTGCGCTGGAGTTGGATGAAGCCACTGCTGCTTGGCTGTACGATCATCGCGGTGCGCTGACAGCATTCGGCGTCGACATCGACAGCGACGATAACGGGCAGTTTCTAGCGCGCAGCGTGCCGGCGATGCTGGCCGGTGAATCGGTGGCGGAGCTGATTAGCGAACTGATTGCGGCATGTCGTCTGCTCGGGGCGGAGGCCGAGGCCGGCAGCAGCGGCCAGGCGCGCGTGCTCGAACGCTGGCTGGGTAATCGCGCCTGCAAGGGATCGATCAAATCGGGGCGGCAGCTCTCGCATGAGGAGCAGCGGTCGCTGCTGCGCCGGATGGAGCAGACGCCGAATATCGCCCAGTGCAATCACGGCCGTCCGGTCTATGTACTGCTGTCCCTGAATGATCTGGACCGGCTGTTCGGCCGCCGCGAGTGAGCACGGGAGACGCGTTGTGACGTTGCGGGCTGTCGCGCTGATGGGCGCGACCGGTGTCGGCAAATCAGCGCTGGCGATGGGCGTTGCCGAAGCGACCGGGGCGAGCATCATCTGTTGCGATTCGATGCAGCTCTACCGCGGTCTGGATATCGGCACGGCCAAGCCGACGCTCGCCGAGCGGCAGTGGGTACGCCACTATCTGGTTGACTGCTGCGAGCTGCCCGATCTCTATTCGGCGGCGCGCTGGGCCGATGAGGTGCGCGCGGTGATTCGAGCCGAGAATGCGCGCGGGCGGATACCGCTGATTGTCGGTGGCACAGGCCTCTATCTGCGCGCGTTGACCGAAGGTTTTGCCGAGATTCCGCCGGAGAAGGCGGATGTGCGGCAGCGTTTTGAATGGCTGCAGCAGGAGGCCGGTACGGCCGCGCTCTACCAGCAGCTACAGCACAAGGATGCCGAGATGGCGGCCCGCCTGAAACCGGCCGATACGCAGCGGATCATGCGCGCGCTCTGTGTCTGTGAGAGTACCGGCATCCCGCTGAGTCGCTGGCAACAGCAGGGGCGCGATATTCCGCCGATCGACTGTCCGCTGTTTGTGCTGGATATGGAGCGGGCGCTGCTGCGCCGACGGCTGGCTGATCGCTTTCATGCAATGATCGCAGCCGGCTGGCTGGACGAGGTGCGCTGGCTGGCCGATCTGCAGGTGCCGGATACGCATCCGGCGATGCGTGCGGTCGGTTATCGGCAGTTGCTTGCGCATCTGCGCGGTGAGCTGTCGCTGGAGCAGGCCATCGCCGACGGTATTACCACGACGCGGCGCTATGCCAAGCGGCAGATGACCTGGTTTCACAACCAGACGCCTGATGCCGTGCACGGCGATGCTGCGGCGCTGGAGCCGCTGCTGCGCGCGCAGCTGACAGACCGGAGTAGTGCTGGCAGTCAACATATTTGAATATATTGCATAGGACAGGAGACGCCAGTGGCGAATGAGTGGGAAACAGACGACGAGGCAGAGGTCGCAATCAGCGTCCATCCGGAGCTGGCTGGCCGGCGCATCGGCGCCTATGCATGGCAGGCGCGCGCCGAGGAGTTTGACAGACTGGTTGAGGCAAGTGACTGCAAGATTTCAAAATCATTGCGTTTTACGGTTCGCAAGCCGGCGTCCGGGCTGCTGCTCGGTAGCGGTCAGGTCGACGAGGTGCGCCATCAGGTCGAGGCGCTGGAGGCGGCGGTCGTGTTTATCGATCATGCGCTTTCGCCGGTGCAGCAGCGCAACCTGGAGGAGGCGTGGGGGGCCAAGGTGGTCGATCGCACCGGTCTGATTCTGGAGATTTTCGCGGCCAGGGCGCGCACCCGCGAGGGCGTGTTGCAGGTGGAGCTGGCCAGCCTGAACTACCAGCTCGGGCGGCTGGTGCGCAGCTGGACCCATCTGGAGCGTCAGCGCGGCGGTTTCGGCTTTATGGGCGGTCCGGGCGAGCGTCAGATTGAGCTGGATCGGCGCATGATTCGCAACAAGCTCCGCTCGCTGGAGCGGGATCTGGCCAGGGTCAAACAGATGCGCGCGACCCAGCGCGCCGGCCGCCGCAAGAAGGATATCCCGACTGTTGCGCTGGTCGGCTATACCAATGCCGGCAAATCGACGCTGTTCAACCGGCTGACCGAATCCGGCGTCTATGTCGCCGATCAGCTCTTTGCGACCCTCGATCCGACGCTGCGCCTGCTGGAGCTAGGTTCGGGGCTGCGACTGATGCTCTCCGACACGGTCGGTTTCGTGCAGGAGCTGCCGCATGAGCTGGTCGATGCATTCAAGGCGACGCTGGAGGAGGTGATCGAAGCCGATCTGATCCTGCATGTGCGCGATGCATCCGATCCGATGCAGGCCGAGCAGGCGCAGGTTGTGCATCAGACGTTGGAGCAATTGGGGCTGGTCGGCGATCTGGCGCCGCCGGTTGTCGAGGTGATGAACAAGCGGGATCTGGTGACCGAGCTGCGCAGCTACCGCGCCGAAACCATTGCCGGCAGTCGCATCGCACTCTCGGCGATCAGCGGCGACGGCGTTGATGAGTTGCTGCAGCTGCTCGATGACTGGCTGACCGGGGAGATGCATGAGTTGCGCCTGCGGCTGTCGATCAGCGACGGGCGGTCGCTGGCATTCTGTCATCAGCACGGCTCGATCCTGAGTCGACAGGCGGATGACGACGTTGTCGAGCTGGTCGTGCGGCTGAGTCCGGCCGATGCGGCGCGTTTTCATCGCGATGACGGCTTCGACCGGCTGCGCTGACGACCGCTGCGGTAAATCAAGGATGACGGCGGCGGCCGCATTCGACATAATACGCAGCCTCGGCTACCGCTCGCCTCGGAGACCGGATGTCAGGCGATGAGAAATCATCGTTTTTTTTCAATTAAATTCAGGAGTTTACATGTCTGATCGCAGTCAGTTTTTCAATGCGCCGCTCGCCGACAGCGCGGTAGAAGCGGCCATCGCCGCCGAGCTGGATCGCCAGCAACATACGCTGGAGCTTATTGCCAGCGAGAACATCGTCTCCAGGGCGGTGATGGATGCTCAGGGCTCGGTGATGACCAATAAATATGCCGAAGGCTATCCGGGCCGCCGCTATTACGGTGGTTGCGAGCATGTCGATGTGGTTGAACGGCTGGCTCAGGAGCGGGCCCGTGAACTGTTCGGCGTCAAGCATGTGAATGTGCAGCCGCACTCCGGCTCGCAGGCCAATATGGCCGTCTACATGGCCGTGCTCAATCCGGGCGATACGATCATGGGCATGGACCTGTCGCACGGCGGACATCTGACCCATGGCTCACCGGTCAACTTCTCCGGCCGGCTCTATGAGGTCGTCGCCTACGGCGTGCGCAAGGATAACGAGCTGATCGATTACGATGTCATGCAGAAGATGGCCGAGGTGCAGCGCCCGAAGATGATTATCGGCGGCGCATCGGCCTATGAGCGTCATATCGATTTCGCCCGCATGCGTCAGATCGCCGATTCGGTCGGCGCGATCCTGATGGTCGACATGGCCCACTACGCGGGCCTGATTGCGGCCGGCGTCTATCCGAGCCCGGTCGGCCATGCGCATGTGATCACGACGACGACCCACAAGACGCTGCGCGGTCCGCGCGGCGGCATGATCATGACCGATGACGATGATCTGGCCAAGAAGATCAATTCGCGCATCTTCCCGGGCATTCAGGGCGGCCCGCTGATGCATGTGATTGCGGCCAAGGCGGTGGCCTTCGGCGAGGCACTGGGCGATCAGTTCAAGGCCGACCAGAAACAGGTGATCGCCAATGCGCGCGCGCTGGCGGCGACATTGAGTGGCGGGGGGCTGCGCATTGTATCCGGCGGCACCGATTGTCACATGTTCCGTGTCGATGTGCGCCCGCAGGGGATTACCGGCAAGCAGGCGGAAGAGGCGCTCGAGGCGGCCGGCATCACGACCAACAAGAACACGATCCCGTTCGATCCGGAATCGCCGTTTGTGACCTCCGGCATCCGCATCGGCGCATCGGTGATTACCGCGCGCGGCATGGGCGAGCCGGAAGCGAAGCTGATCGGCGAGCTGATCCTGCAGGTGCTCAAGGCGCCGGAGGATCAGGGGATCCATCAGGCTGTCGCCGAAGAGGTGCGCAAATTGACCGGTCGTTTCCCGGTCTACGAGAGCTGAGCCGGCCGGTTCCGGTTTTCGCATGTACTGTCCGTTCTGCGCCCACGATGACACGCGCGTCGTCGATTCCCGCGTCGTTGAGGCGGGCGCGGCCGTGCGCCGGCGGCGCGAGTGCGAAGCCTGCGGCAAACGCTTCTCGACCTATGAACGGGCCGAGCTGCGTCTGCCGCTGGTGATCAAGAAGGATGGCACTCGCCAGTCCTTTAATCTGGAAAAGATTCGCTCGGGCATGCAAAAAGCGCTGGAAAAACGGCCTGTTTCGGCATCTCAATTGGAGCAGGGCATTAACGCGGTCGTGCGCGCGGTGCAGGAGAGCGGCGAGTCGGAGATCAGCGTTGCGGCGCTGGGCGAGTTCGTCATGGAGCAGCTGCGCCATCTCGACGGCGTCGCCTATGTGCGCTTTGCGTCGGTCTATCGCGAGTTTAAGGATGTGGATGAGTTTTTAACCGCCGTCAAAACGGCGGTTGGCAAGTAAGGAGTAAACATGGCAGTTAATATTGCTGTATTGCCCGGCGACGGAATCGGGCCGGAAATTGTCACGGAAGCGGTCAAGGTGCTGGAGGTGCTCAACAGTCGCTTCGGGCTTAACGCCAGCTGGCAGCAGGGCGCGATCGGCGGGGCAGGATTCGATGCGGCCGGCGATCCCTATCCGGAGGCGACCCGCAAACTGGCGCACGCATCCGATGCGGTGCTGCTCGGCGCGGTCGGCGGTCTGCAGTGGGAGGCGCTGGAGAAGCCGTTGCGCCCCGAAGCGGGACTGCTGCGCATCCGCGAGGATCTCGGCCTGTTTGCCAATTATCGCCCGACCAAGGTGTATTCTCAGCTGCTCGACGCATCGACGCTGAAGCCGGAGGTGATCGACGGAGTCGATATTCTGGTCGTGCGTGAACTGGTTGGCGGCATCTATTTCGGCCAGCCGCGCGGCATTGAGTCCGTCGACGGCGAGCGGCGCGGACTCAATACGATGGTCTACAGCGAGAGCGAGATCCGTCGCATCGGGCGCACGGCATTCGAGGCGGCGCGGTTGCGTTCAGGGCGCGTCTGCAGTGTTGAGAAGGCCAATGTGCTGGAGGTCTCCGAGCTGTGGCGCAGCGTCATGATCGAGCTGCACCGCGACGAGTTCTCCGATATCGAGCTGTCGCATATGTATGTCGATAACGCCGCGATGCAGTTGATCCGCAATCCGCGCCAGTTCGACGTGATCGTCTGCGGCAATCTGTTCGGCGATATTCTGTCGGACGAGGCATCGATGCTGACCGGATCGATCGGCATGCTGCCGTCGGCATCGGTCGGCGAGCGCTTCGCAATGTATGAACCGATTCACGGCTCGGCGCCGGATATTGCCGGCCAGGACAAGGCCAATCCGCTGGCGACGATCCTGTCGGTTGCGATGATGCTGCGTTTCTCGCTGGATCGCGCCGATCTGGCCGAACTGGTCGAGCAGGCTGTCGAGAACACGCTCGATGCCGGCGTGCGCACGGTCGATCTGGCCTTCGGCGGCGTTGATTCGGTCTCCTGCTCTGCGATGGGCGACGCGGTCTGCCGGGAACTGGAGGCGCTGGCGTCATGAGTTCGACTTATCAGCCGGAACCGTTTCTTCCCGAAAAAGATGCCTATATCGTCGCCGTGGTCGGCGCCACCGGCGCGGTCGGCGCAACGATGCTCGATATCTTGGCCGAGCGAGATTTCCCGATCAGCGACCTGATCCCGGTCGCCTCCAGCCGCAGCGCCGGGTCGACGATCGAGTTTCGCGGCAAGGATTATGTCGTGCAGGATCTGGAGACATTTGATCCGGGCGGCGTCGATATTGCGCTCTTCTCTGCAGGCGGTGGCACATCCAAACAGCACGCGCCGCGTTTTGCCGAGGCCGGCTGCTATGTTGTCGATAACTCCAGCGCCTGGCGCATGGATGAGGATGTCGCGCTGGTTGTGCCGGAGGTCAATCCGGAAGCGCTGGAGCTGGCGCGTAACAACCATATCATTGCCAATCCGAACTGCTCGACGATCCAGATGGTTGTCGCACTTAAGCCGCTGCATGACGCAGTGCCGATCGAGCGTGTCGTCGTCTCGACCTATCAGGCCGTATCTGGGGCCGGCGGCAAGGCGATGGACGAGCTGGCCAAACAGACCGCCCAACTGCTCAACGGTCAGAGCGCCGATGTTGAACAGTTTCCGGCTCGCATTGCGTTCAACGTGATTCCTCACATCGATGTCTTCATGGATGACGGCTATACCAAGGAAGAGCGCAAGATGATGGATGAGACCTGCAAGATTATGGGCGCCGATATCGCCGTGACTGCGACCACAGCGCGCGTGCCGGTCTTTTACGGTCACTCCGAATCGGTCAATGTCACCTTTGCCGGGCCGATGAATGCCGAGAAGGCGCGCACGCTGCTGGCCGAGGCCGACGGCGTCTGCGTGGTCGATGATCCGGGCAGCGAGGACTATCCGATGCCGAGCGAGGCGGCGGCCAGCGATCCGGTCTGGGTCGGTCGCATCCGCGATGACCGTTCATGCCCGAATTCTTTGCATTTATGGATTGTTGCCGATAACGTACGTAAGGGCGCAGCTCTAAATGCTGTCCAGATCGCAGAAATTTTGATTCGGAAGGCATAGAAAAGGACGTCTTGCCGGAACGAAATGGAGGGTAGAATGGGGAATCGGGTTTGGCGTAAGTGGGCTTCGACGCTACTTGTTCCGGTGCTGCTGCTGATCGTCGGTCAGGCGCAGGCCGTGTCGCTGGAGAAGATTGAAGTTGCCAGCCATCTGGGTGAACCGTTTTTTGCTGAAGTGCCGCTGCGCCTCGATGCCAATGAACAGGCCTCCAAGATCGCCGTCGAAATCGCTGCACCGGCCGACTACAAGATCTTCGAGGTCTATCGCGATCCGGCCGTGCAGGCGATTCGCGCCGACGTCACCAGTGACAAACGCGGCGTGCGCGTCGTGCTCTCTTCACGCAGTCGTATTCAGTCGCCGTTCTTCAATCTGGTGCTGAAGGTTCGCTACGGCCGCGTCGCCCGTTTCAAAAAGTTTCCGGTATTCCTCGATACGCCAAAGGCGATTGGCGAGATTGTCGCCAAAGCGCCGCAGCCGGCCGTTAAAGCAGTCGAACCGGCAGCCAAAGCGGCGGTCAAACAGCCGGTGACAGCAACCGCCAAGGCGGCGGCGCAGCTGATCGCGTCTGCCGGTCACGCTGTTGCCGAACCGGCGGCCGCCGGCGAGAGCGCCCCGAACGCGTATGCCGGCTGGGCCAGGACCGGCCGTTACGGCCCGATTGTGCATGGCGATACGCTCTCAACCGTGGCCGAACGACTGCGCATCGATTACCGCTACACCCGCAACCAGATCATGATGGCGTTGTTTGAGAAAAACAGCGACAGCTTTGACCAGAACAATATCAACCTGCTCAAGGCCGGCTCTTATCTGCAGGTGCCGACCGCAGCGGAAGTCGAGCAGCACAGCAAGGAGGAGGCAATCCGCTTCCTGGCCGAGCAGGAGCGGCAGTGGAAGCAGCTGACGCATCAGCCGCGCTATGCTGCCGAGGCCGAGGCGCAGCGCACCCGCTACAGCAAGCGCATCAGCGTCGGCGATCATGCCGATGGCGTGGCCGCCGCGCCGGTCGCGATGGCCGATGCCGGAGATGCGCTCGCCGCGCAGCCGGCCGCTACTGATCAGAGTGGTTCAGCAGCAAGCGAGACGGATAGTGCTGCGCCGGCTGATGCCGCGGGCGCTGATGCGACAGCAGCAGACAGCGGCCGGATCGACCAGATTGCCGAGGCGCAGCAGGAGTCCGGCCGGATTCTGGAGGAACTGCGTCAGCAGAACACGCTGCTGCAGGAGCAGTTGGCCAGCAATCAGCAGCGTATCGAGGCGCTGAATCAGAAGCTGGAAGGCGATGCGGCGACCGCCGCGGCGTCGAAAGCGCAGCTGGAGAAGCTGGAGCTGCTGATTACCCGTCTGCAGTCGCAGCTGGATCAGGTGGCGCAGCAGCGCCCGGCCGAGCAGGGCGGCGCGATGATGGATTGGGTCGTCTGGCTGCTGATTGCGCTGGTCGTGATCCTGCTGGTGATTGTCGCAATGCTGATGCGCCGCGAGCCGGCCCATCCGGCTGAGGCTGCGCCGCAGAACGCGCAGGACGAGACGGCAGCCGCAGCGCCGCAGGCTGATGAGGATGCGGCGGATCAGAGCAAAACCCTAGAGCGCGTCATCGAGCATGAAGTCGCCGATATCGAGACCGGTGAAACAGAGATTCCGGCGGGCCGGGAGACGGCCACGATCGATTCCCTGCCGGTATTCAATGATGAGCTCAGCGATACCGATACGGCTGAACTAGAGCCGTTCGACGCCGATGCCGACAGCGAGCCGGATCCCGATATCGACTATCTGGCCGAGGCGGATGTCTATATCCGTTACGGCATGGATGATGAGGCGATCAAGCAGCTGGATATGGCGCTGCGGTTACAGCCGGACAATGTCGAGGCGCATATCAAGAAGGCCGAGCTGTTGCTGGGCAAGAGCGACAGACCGGCGCTGGATGAGACGATCGCCGTTGCGACGATGACACTGGCGGCCGAGGATCTGGCGCGTTTCCGGGCCTCGATCGAGGAGCTCGGAGCCGAGACCGAGCCGGGCCTGATCGCATCCGGCGCGCATCCGGCTGCGGCGGATGAGTCGGTAGCCGCAGATATTGCGGGGCCGGCAGATGTAGGGCAGGGGCCGGAGACCGTGCCGCTGGATGAAGCGGCGGCCGATGATCTGAATTTCGATCTCTCCGACCTTGATGTGCCGGATATCGAACAGGACAGGCAGCAGGAGGAGCAGGAGGTCGCTGCGGGCGTACAGGCCGAAGAGGATCTCTCGTGGCTGCATGACGAGAATTTCGACGACGCTGCATCGGCCGCGCCCGCTGAGGAATCGACTGAGGAGACCGATGATCTCGAGTCCAGTCCGACGCAGGTGCTCGACCATCTGCTTGGCGAGTTCCCGGATGACGAGACGCGCCGCATTGAGATCAGTCCCGAGACCTCTTCCGCCGACAGCGATGACGACATAGCGCCAGCCGATCTGCAGATCGATGAACAGGATCAGGCGGCAGCCGGCGCGACCCGGCGTCTGGACCAGCTGCTCAGCGAGTTCGATGATGATGAAGATCCGATCGATCTGATCACGACGCAGGACGGACTCGACGCATCGCTGGGGGCGCAAACAGCCGAACCGGCAACGGCGACAGTCGGCACCGATCACGGCGCAACTCAGGAGCTCGACAGCCTGCTGGCCGAGTTCTCCGACGATGATGATGCGCTGCTGATCGGCGGTGATACGGCGGAACTCGATGTATCGTTTTTCGATGCTGATCGCAAAGCCGAGTCGCAGGGTGCCCCGGATGAACGCAGCATCGGGCTGGACACCGATCACGGTGCGACGCAGGAGCTCGACAGTCTGCTGGCTGAATTCTCCGATACCGATGAGATCGACAGCTTGGACCTGCCGGGAGCGGCTGCCGGAGAGGAGGCCGCGCAGGATGAACATGGAGCAACCCAGGTGCTGGGTCACCTGCTCGATGAGTTCAATGATGATATCGATGAGGGCAAGGATCAGAAGAAGGATTGATGCGCGCGCCCCGTGGCATCCGCTGCGCATGAGAACTGATCGCGCGCTGCCTCCATGCTGACTGGCGCATGGCTGCCGGCCCGGCTACTGCTCGGCTCTGGTCTGCTACTGCTGGCTGTCAGCGTCGCGTCGTTTCCGGCCGCGCTGCTGCTGACGTTGGTCACCCTGCTGCTGGTCCGGCTGCTGGACGGGCAGTGGCTCAGCGTGCTGCAACTGTTCGGCCTGCTGCGCTGGTTTGTGATTCCGATACTGCTGCTGCATATGCTGTTTACGCCCGGTCAATTGCTGCTGCCCGGCTGGGAGATCGGCGTGAGCCGGGAGGGGATGCGTCTCGGGGCATGGCTGAGCCTGCATCTGACGGCGATCTATACGACGGCGATGCTGGGCTTCCGTCTGCTCAGCCGACGCGAGTGGCTGCAGTTGCTGCTGCGACTGCCGTATATCGGCCAGCGCCTCGGCGTGCATGCGCTGATGATCTTCTCGATGCAGCACCTGATCCTGGATATCCTGAACCGTTTCCGGCGCCTGTTCCGACTGCGCAGGGACTGGCGCCGGGCGCCCGCGCTGCTGATGGCCGCATTCCGGCACGCATTGGCTGAATCGGGGCTGCAGGCCCGGCTGCTCTGGTTGCGCTGGCCGCAGCAGGCACAGCTGTTTGCCGCGCAGCCGCATCACTGCTCATCGCTGCAGCGCGGACTCTCCAGCACGCTCTGCCTGCTCGTCGGTTGCGCAGGATTGTTGTCGCCATGGCTGCTGTGAACGCGCCGAAGCAGCGTATTGCGATGGCGCTGGAGTTTGACGGCAGACCATTTCACGGCTGGCAGCAGCAGAGCAATGCTGATTCGGTGCAGGCTGCGCTGCAGCAGGCATTGCAGTGTATTGAAGGCGAGCCGGTCGGCGTCATCGCGGCCGGTCGCACCGATGCCGGCGTCCATGCCGAAGCGATGCTGGCGCATGCCGATGTCGATGCGGCGCGATGGGCTCGCTCGACGCTGGCCTATCTGCACGGCTGCAATAGTCATTTGCCCGATGCTGTTCGCGTTGTCGGTGTGCGTGCTGTCGAGCCCGATTTTCATGCCCGCTTTGACTGCCGCGAACGCAGCTACCGTTACCAGATCTGGAATCGCACCACTTCGCCGGCGCTGCAGCGCTGGCGGCACTGGTGGATGCCGCGGCGGCTGGATATCGAAGCGATGCAGCAGGCCGCCGCGCACAGCATCGGCAGACAGGATTTCAGCGCACTGCGGGCTGCAGGTTGTCAGGCTGCGTCTGCGATCCGGACAATTCGGGAATTGAGCGTCGAGCGGCACGGCTGGACGGTATCGATTTCAGTCTCTGCCGACGCATTCCTCTACCATATGGTGCGCAACCTGGTCGGCAATCTGGTTGAGGTCGGCTGTGGCCGACGTTCGCCGGATGCGTTCGCGGCACTGCTGGCCGGTCGTGACAGAGGGTGTGGCGCACCGACAGCGCCGGCGCACGGGCTCTATTTTACCGATGCGCGTTATGATGATTTCCGCGCCAGCGAACTGGCGCGGTCGGGCGGACAGCGGGGCGATTAGAGGGCAATCCCCACATCTGATCGCGCAACACCCCAACATCCGTCAGCGCTGAATGAGTCAGCGCATCCTCATGCCGTGACGCCGGCCTCGGCCATGGTTTCGGCGATGGCCCGTTCGAATTTCTCCATGCTAACCGGTTTGTTGATCAGCCGGACGCGATAGTCGGCAACCTGCTGCAGTTGCCGGTCCTCGCCGAAGGCCGTAATCATCAGAATCGGGATACCGGAACTGTCAGCCCGAATCTGCTCCACCAGTTCCAGTCCGTCCATGACC